>PHGD01000172.1 GCA_011090425.1 Nitrospira sp. LK70
AGCCCAACGCGCGCAGCGACATGTGTCAAACTCGATCGCCACGATTCGTTACCAGCTCAGTTTTCAGTTGATCTCACGCCTCGGCCAATGTCCCTGCTGCGGCAGGCAAAACGTAAGACGCCACTTGTGACACAGTAAGGTTAGATGAACGGCTTCGAGGGGCGTTGAACCGAATATGACTCAGAGCGAATCTCTCTGGAATCAGCAGTCGTCGAGGGAGCCAATCCCAATATCCATGGAATCACGGATACTTCAGTCCAAAGGGGTTTCATGTGGAATCGACCGGCTCGGACCATTCTACATTCGCAGAGACCTGTATCATTTTGTCTCTCCGAGCGTATCGCTTGAGATACGGTCTCCAAATGGAATCCTCTCCATAGCGCCCGGTAACGGAAACCATGAAAGGGCGCTCAGATCCTGTATTGATTGCCAATAGCCCTCGCGCGTAATCGCCGATTTCCTAGTGGCACCATCATTGCTTAGTTACTGAGATTATTGATTGATGGATCGCGACTCAGCGGTTCTAAACTGGTTACCGAGGAGGGATTCCGATGACCTGTACCAGATGCAGCGGGCTCATGGTCGTGGACCATTTACTGGACATGCAAGAAAGTTATCTGCCGATGTGGATGCGCGGACTACGGTGTATGACATGCGGCAATATCGAGGACCCGCTGATCCACCATCACCGGATCATGCAGCGCGCTCGAAGAGCCAACCGACTGGCCACGCGCTTGGCCTTGGCGAAAAAGGTCGTTCGGCCGGCAGCGGCGTAGTCGGATAGCGAACTACTCTATGGAGGCTTGGTACAGGTGAAAATTTCTGATGGCATTCGCGTGCAGTAAGCTTTGCGCAACCAGCCGTCAGGAGCTATGGAGCAGCCTCTCATTCCCGACGGTGACCTGTCGCTGGATTCAAGTCGATAGCCGAACGCTGATCGCTATTGATGCCCATTGACCACAGCCAATACCCGCCGCCCATACCGTTCTGCTTTCATCTCGCCGATCCCCGGAATCTCCAACAAGGCTGCCGCCGTCTCCGGTTTGTAACCGGCAATGGCTTTCAACGTTCGATCGTGAAAAATGAGAAACGGCGCGACACCCTCTTCCTCGGCAAGTTCAGAGCGGAGTTGTCTGAGTCGCTCAACAAGCTGTCGATCCGGCGGGGAAGCCTGTGGGATATTCATCAAGGAGGCTTGCTGACGATCCAGCTTCTTCCCCGATCTACCGGCTGGATAGTCTTCCACCTGTTCCAAGGCTAGCGCGCGAAGTCCTTGCAGAACCTCTCGTCCTTTGGGCGCCACATCGATAGTGGGATACTCCGTACCTTGTACATGGAGATACCCGGAGCCGATGAGAGTCTTCACGAGCGTCGTCACTGCCATCTTGGAGTGGGTACGACAGATGCCGTAAGTCGGACAGTCCTCTACACTGTAAGCCAGCAGCGCTTTCGAACGGCTTCCACGAAGGATGTCGACGATTCGTCCGATACCCAACCGACCTCTGCACCAGGACACGGTATCAATGATCGCCTTCGCGGACAGGGCGGTCTCGTGGGAGATCACCCGCCTCGGCTGGCGCACCGGCGCAACACAGCGATCGCACAGGCCGCAAGGCCCTAGGGCCAACTCAGCTTGATCGCTAAAGTAGTCAAGGATCGCGAGCTGGCGGCAGGTCGACGCCGATACGTACCCCAACAATTCTTGCAGCATGGTCGTCATGCGTCCCGTACGCTCAGCACCTGCAGAATCCTTTGAGGCCTG
The DNA here is from genome assembly GCA_011090425.1 of Nitrospira sp. LK70. Taxonomy (GTDB): domain Bacteria; phylum Nitrospirota; class Nitrospiria; order Nitrospirales; family Nitrospiraceae; genus Nitrospira_D. The sequence continues at coordinate 1,763 of PHGD01000172.1, forward strand.
CGCAATGAAATATTCCTGCGTGGCCACATCGCGTTCATGGAACAGCAACACACAGGCAGCGGGCTGTCCATCACGACCGGCACGCCCCGCCTCCTGGTAATAGGCCTCCAGACTGCCCGGAACGTCGAAATGGAGGACCAGCCGGACATCCGGCTTATCGATCCCCATGCCGAAGGCATTCGTCGCCACCAGGATTCTCAACGTCCCGCGGCGGAACTTGTCATGCACCAGTCGCCGCTCTTCATCCGAGAGCCCGGCATGGTAGTAGCCGATGGACGAGTGGGATTGTTCCAACCAAGCCGCCACCTCTTCCACGGTCCGGCGGGTCGCGCAGTAGATCAGGATCGTGCCCTTCTCTGTTCCGCAAACCAAATGCTCCGCTATTCCTAATTTCTCTCGGAGGGTCTGGCAATGATGGACTGACAATGCCAGATTCGTCCGCCGAAACCCCGCGACCAATCGGAACGGATCGCGAAGCGATAACCGTTGGCACAGATCCGTCTGCACACGAGCGGTGGCCGTGGCCGTCAAGGCCAAGCAGGGTGGATTCGTGAGATCCCGGCGCAGACGACCGATCTTGAGATAGTCTGGCCTGAAATCATGGCCCCACTGAGAAATGCAGTGCGCTTCATCGACCACCAGCAACGAGATCCAGAGAGAACGCAGTAGTTTGAGAAACTCTTCGTGCTGCATCCGTTCCGGCGCCAGATAGAGCAGCTGAACTCGCCGCCGCTGGAGATCCTGCATCACACGACTCTTTTCCGAACCGCTAAGGCCGGAGTGAAACGCCGCCGCGGCAATCTTCAGCTGCCGCATGGCTGTCACCTGATCTTGCATCAACGCGATGAGCGGAGAAATCACCAGCGTCAACCCAGGGAGAAGGGTCGCCGGCAATTGATAGCAGAGTGACTTCCCCTGTCCAGTCGGCATGACCGCCATCGCATCGCGCCCTGCCAACACGGCGCGAATGACGTCCTCCTGGCCCGGACGGAACGTCGCAAACCCGAACCGGTCGTTGAGCTGTCGAGTCAGATCATCCACTGGAAAGGTGAATCAGAAAGAAGACACGTCGGTACCGATCAAAGCGGATGGAGTATAGATGACTGATCGTGGGCAAGTCGAGCGAGTTGAGATCGATCGACTATCAAGGACCGTTCTGCAACGATCTCAGGCCAAGTAATCGAGAGAAGAGGTCGAGAGACATGCGAGTGGGAGCATTTTGTCGCCGAAGCTTTCAGGCGGCCAGTGAATTGGCTTCCGCAGCTTGGTTTCCCACCACGGTACGTCCATCGAGTCGTTGAATTTTCGGTTGATAAACGCTGACCTTGCGCAGGATCATCGCTCTCAAGTCTTCATCGATATGAGAAAGTGCTTCTTGCACCCCTCCGATATCTCCGTCCTGCGCCAAATGCGCGGCGATGCCGATGAGCGGTAAGACTCCGGCGTCGCCCATGGCTTTGGCAATTTCGATGGCTCCGGACCGATCCCCTGCCTTGACGAAGACTTGAGGAAGCTCAAGGTAAAAGTGGCTGGCCAAGAGCGACGGATCAGGGCATGAGCGGATCGTGTCTGTCACGGTCTGTACATCCCCCCGCTCCGATTCGGCGAACAGCATCATCTGCCAGGCTTCTCTCAGGTACCGTCTGTCAACGATCTCATTTGCAGTTTGTCGCGCCCCAGCGGTATCGCCTGTCACAGCTTGCCTGATCGCCTGATCCTTCAACCGTTCATCCGTAGGTGTTGGGATTGGCATCATGTCTTGGCTCCTCTCTCCACTCGGTCGGAGTAGTAAAAGGGTTGCACAGCACCTCATTCGAAATGTAGCCGTGACCTCGGTTCTTGTCGATCTTTTCACGACAAATTGACAGCCTCGTCCGTCGCCCAATCAGCCTGACAACTCCGACGACACACCGATATTTTGCGTGTCGCGCGGTTTCCGAAAATGACGATATAGAATGCGTCGCAAATGATGGAACGCAAGTTGATTTGTTTTCTCTCTTCGCTTGCGCATCTGAAATGACCAGCTATACTTTCCCTGATGCATTCCACGAAATACATCATCATGCAAGATGGAAACGAGTGGCGTGGCTACCTGCAGGGTTACCCGGAGCACGAGGCCCATGGAGAGTCGTTCGAAGACTTGCAGATCAAGTTGTGGCAGCTGCACCAAGATCTCATTGCCCAAGAATCAGAACAGGGCCAATACGGGAGCGAAGAGTGCGACCGGCATCGTAGTCACACATCCACGCGTTCCCGTCACACACCCACGAGGTCACGCCCTATGTCGCGCGCCCAGATCAAGCGCCGAGCCCGGGTGGAGCAGCTCCTCTTCGCGATGATCAGTAATCGCTGAACGCAGCTGATCGCTGTCACGGATTATCGCATGTCTCGTGTCTCGACACAGAATTCGACTCAATCGAGACCAGGCCATCCTCCCTGAACGGCCACAGATTTTGGTTTCGTGGGGATTCTTGACCCATCGACAAGCGCGTGTTGGAATAAACCTAGCACCCCTGGATGCCGGGACGGCGCTTCGGCGGTCCAGGTCCATAGCCTAGAAACGAGGTGCCTTATGAAGACGTTCAAATGTTTCTATCTGGATAATGAGAAACAGTGGCTGGGCTACTTGCCGAATTTTCCTGACCATTGGGCGCAAGGAGAGACCTTCGAGGCGCTGCAACTCAACCTATCTCGTCTAAATTTTGACCTGACGTTGCTGGAAGCGTTGCGAAAAGTTTCTGAACTCAGCCTTCCGTAAACTGCCACAGAGAACGCTCGGCGACGCGAGACCAACGGTTGCTGACACATCGATAGATGTAAACAGCCGGTGCCGTGCTGACAGTAAGGCATCCTTTACGTTCCTGACCTCTATCTATCCCGCATGTTTCTCCACCCGTGCTAGGTCATAGTCAGCTTGCCGAAGTCGTCATCTCCTATCCAATTACTTAAAAATACGGTGCTTCCGGGTTTCCCGTGGGTAGGGTGAACGGATAGGATGGTCGGCCGAGGAGGAACCGACCATGCAAGACACCGCACTCTATCAGTACCTGTTGGGCCTGCAGTCGCCGTGGACCGTGAGTCGCGTGAACCTGGACG
>PHGD01000173.1 GCA_011090425.1 Nitrospira sp. LK70
GGCGCCCGATCGTGCCGAAGCCGGACCATCCGTGGAGGAAGCGGCTGCTGCAGAAACGGGACGTACACGCGGCAGCAGCCGGACCATAAACCGGACATTTCTACTTTGGGAAGAAGAGGACATTTCTAAATTGGGTTGACAAACCGATACCGCTGCGTTGACTCATCACTTGGCGTTTGTTACTCTCCGCGCTGGCCGAGGAGTCCTGAGGAAAGCAGACCATATGAACATCGCCGAATATCTCGAACAAAAGCGGGTTGAGGTCGATCGTTTCTTGGATCAGGCGGCTCCGCCGGCTGTCCTGCCGCCGACGACGCTACATGAGGGCCTGCGCTATAGTCTGATGGCGGGTGGGAAACGGATTCGCCCCATCCTCACGATCGCCGCTGCAGAAGCGATTGGAGCCACGGCCCCCGGCCTTATTCCGGTGGCTTGTTCTTTGGAACTCATCCATACCTATTCGCTGATCCACGACGATCTACCCTCGATGGACAACGACGACTTTCGCCGTGGCAAACCGACGAACCACAAAGTGTATGGCGAAGCGATGGCGATTCTCGCCGGCGATGCGCTGTCGACGATGGCCTTCGACCTGATCAGCAGGCCGGATCTCATGAAGGGCTGCGATCCGGTCAGGCAAATCCGGATCATTCAAGAATTGGCCTCCGGTTCCGGCAGTATGGGGATGGTGGGTGGCCAGGTCTTCGACATCCAGGCCGAACACCAGGATATCGACCTCTCCACCCTTCAGAACATTCACAAGCACAAGACCGGCATGCTTATTCGCGCGGCGGTCCGCATGGGGGCCATTGCTGCTGGGGCAACCGATCGTCAACTCGACGACCTGACCGGCTATGCCGAAGACATCGGTCTGGCCTTTCAGATCGCCGACGACGTACTGAACGTGACCGGCACGAGGGAAGAGCTTGGTAAAAATCCGAACACCGACGCCGAACGAGGGAAGAAAACCTATCCGACGTTCTACGGCGTAGATGGGGCCAGGAAACTGGCCGATGACTGTGTGACGCGCGCCATCACCAGGCTTTCATCATTTGGTCCTCCCGCCGATCCATTGCGAGAAATCGCGCGATATATCACGGCACGAAAGAACTGATGTCGTTCGTGAAGCCTATCTCGTGAAACGCAAACCCGTACAACCGAGTAGTCATTCTGAGTCCCCACGTTTCACGTCTTCGTCATGAAAGCATTAGTCACAGGCGCGACCGGATTTGTTGGAGCGGCAGTGGCACGGGCCCTCGTGCGAACCGGTGTCGAGGTTCGCGTGTTGGCGCGACCGGATTCTGACTTGCAGAACCTTGGCGGTCTTCCGGTTGAACGATCTTCAGGGGATTTGCGTGACCCAGCATCCCTCCGAAAAGCCCTCACCGGCTGCCGCCACCTCTACCACGTTGCAGCACATTACGCCCTGTGGGCCAAAGATCCCTCGATTTTCTACGACATCAATGTGGCCGGCACGAGGAATTTATTGGAAGCGGCGCGTGACATCGGTGTGGAACGCACGGTCTATTGCAGCACCATCGGCGCGATCGGCTTGCCGCCAGGCGGAGGGCTTGGAACAGAGAACACACCGGTGTCGCTCGAACAGATGGCCGGCCACTATAAGCGCTCGAAGTACCTGGCGGAGCAAGAAGTACACAAGTTGGCGAAAGCCGGATTACCGGTCGTCATCGTGAATCCCAGCGCGCCGGTCGGCGAAGGTGACGTAAAGCCGACACCCACGGGTCAAGTCATTGTCGATTTCATGAAGGGTCGCATGCCGGCCTACATGGAAACCGGCATGAACATCATCGATGTTGACGATGTGGCCACCGGCCATGTACTCGCCATGGAGAAGGGCCGACAGGGTGAACGATATATTCTTGGTTCGAAAAACCTGTTGCTTCACGAAGTGTTTGAGATTCTCAGCAAGTTGACCGGCCTCAAGGCACCAGCCCTGAAATTGCCGAGAGCCGTCGTGCTCCCACTCGCCTACCTCAATCATTGGTTGGCCAACTTGACCAGCCGGCCACCACGCATTCCGCTGGAAGGGGTGAAGATGGCCAAGTATAAGATGCACTACGATTGCAGCAAGGCGGTCCGAGAACTCGGCTTGCCGCAAAATCCCCCCGAAGTGGCGCTGGAGAAAGCCGTGCGGTGGTTTCGCGACCATAAGTACGCATGAGGAACATTCTGGATCCGGTTGTGAACTATGACCGCTTCGCTCCTTTGAAAGCTCACAACTCAACGTTTGATGGAAGTCTTCGATCTCGTTATTAAGACCATCATCTTCCGCCCCTATGTCTTTATTTTTCTTGCCGCGTTTCTCTTCTCCGCCGTCAAACTGATCGGCTGGCAACGCACCTGGCGCTTCTGGCTGATCAGCTGGGCAACGGCGTTCGTCTGTGAGTTTTCGTCCACCCGAACCGGCCTCCCCTTCGGCTGGTACTTCTACAACGGCTCGACGGTGGGCCAGGAGCTCTATTTCTCAAACGTTCCGTTCATGGATTCCATTTCATTCAGCTTCCTCCTGTTTGCTTCCTACTGCCTGGCGCTAGGACTCCTCCTGCCCTTTGATTCTTCACCGAGAGTCGAGGCTGCACCTCATAAACGGTTGCGCTTCGACGTGGAGACTCGCACGAGTTGGGCGGTTTATGCGCTGACCGCATTCTTGTTCGCCTTCATCGATATGGTGATCGATCCGGTTGCCTTGCGTGGCGACCGTTGGTTTTTGGGCAAGATCTACTATTATCCTGACCCGGGCTGGCATTTTGGTATCCCGTTCGCGAACTACGTCGGCTGGGCTGTGGTGGGACTGATTTCGCTGGCCATCTATTTCCCGCTGGACAGAAGGCTGCCTGCCTTACCGCCGCACGAAGAGATCACGCAGAGGCTCTTACTCGGTATCGGCCTTTACTATGGGGTTCTGGCATTCAACCTCGGCGTGACATTCTGGATCGGTGAATCTTTTATGGGCATGAGCGGTGTGCTGATGCATCTGCCTGTCTTGCTCATCTTGATCGTTCGGCTTACTCGGGCCAATTAATGGCTGCAGTTTGCTGGACGGGTGGAATTCACTTTGCGGAGTTGGTAAAGTGACAAGAAGGGTCTTCGCATATGCTCAAAATTTTATTGTCACTACTGGCTATCGTTGGAGTCTTGGCGCTCGGTGGAACGCTCTGGCTGGGATATGGGCTCTATGCGAGCGGCTTCAGCGCCAGAGTTGAACCGGATCCGCTTGAAGTGACCATGGTACGGCAATTTCGCCGTTTTGCCATTCCAAAGGCGATCGGCAACATGCCCAATCCTGTTCCCATGAGTCCAGCTGTGTTGCTTGAAGGGCTTGATCATTTTGCCGATCATTGCGCCGGTTGCCATGCCAATGACGGCAGCGGTGAGACCCAGATCGGTAAAGACGTGTATCCAAGAGTACCGGACTTGCGCCGCAAAGAGATTCAATCGATGTCCGACGGTGAGCTGTTCTATATCATTCGCAATGGCATCCGCTTCACCGCGATGCCAGCCTGGGCGGAAGGCGACATCAATAAGGATACAGGAAGCTGGAAGTTGGTGCATTTCATACGGCATTTGCCTCGCCTGACCCATGAGGAACTGGAGCGTATGGAGTCGTTGAACCCCAAGCCTCCCCACGAAGGCAGTGAGCACCATCATCACTAGTCGTCGACATGTTAAAGAACCATGACGACCTCGTAAGAAGCTGCGTGATCCTGCTGGTAGCCTGTGTGTTGCCTACCATCGTCATGGCTACCGACAGCGATCTTCATGTGCTCGGCATTGTGACGGCCATCGATGCGACGCATATCGAGGTCAAAACATCCAAGGGGCCGGTCGTCTCAGTCCTGCTCAGCAAGCAGGTGAAATTCAAGAACAAAAACGACCCGAAGTCGAATGATCCACCCACTGTGGATGACCGTGTCATCATTGAGGCGACGAAAGACGAAAAGACCAAGAAGCTGTCCGCAACAGTGGTTCATTATTCACCCGTAAAGATCGCCTCACCACCTCGGTAGCCGATGCCGACGATTCGCTTCGAGGGGGCTGTACACGAGTCACCGTTCCACGGAGGAACGCGCCAGGCTCTCATGCGCGTCCTCATCACGGGAATTGCGGTATTCTTGGCGATCTCGATTGTCCCCGGCTTGGATGCAGACGGCCTGATGTCCGGGATCGCAGCGGTCTTGGTCCTTACCTTCCTCAACGTCATCCTTCGGCCTATCCTCTTTCTACTTACCCTACCGCTGATCCTGTTTACGCTCGGACTTTTCCTCGTGGTCTTGAACGCGCTGCTGTTAGAGTTCACGGCGTTCCTGGTGAAAGGGTTCACCGTCTCAGGATTCTGGCCCGCCGTCGGTGGCGCGCTGATCATCAGCCTGGTCACGACCATCCTCAACAGCTGGACCATCGACCGCCGGACTCTCACGGAACTTCCGGACGAACCACGTCGTCCACCCAAAATCATCAATCCGGATTAAAGCATCTAGCCCTCATCCGAAAATAGAAATTCGTCTGTTGGTTTATTTCGCGGGCCCTGCCATGGCAAACAGCCCCACCGTGCTCACTCCACCCATCCCCCAGCGGGGCCCTTCCGTTGCGCGCGGTGGGGCTCCCCGTTCGCCACGTCACCCTCAGCGTTTATGCGATCTGTTCTTAAAATTATGGTGCTTCCGGGTTTCCCGTGGGTAGGGTGAACGGATAGGATGGTCGGCCGAGGAGGAACCGACCATGCAAGACACCGCACTCTATCAGTACCTGTTGGGCCTGCAGTCGCCGTGGACCGTGAGTCGCGTGAACCTGGACGT
>PHGD01000068.1 GCA_011090425.1 Nitrospira sp. LK70
TCGGCGCCCGATCGTGCCGAAGCCGGACCATCCGTGGAGGAAGCGGCTGCTGCAGAAACGGGGCGTACACGCGGCAGCAGCCGGACCATAAACCGGACATTTCTACTTTGGGAAGAAGAGGACATTTCTAAATTGGGTTGACACTGTCCGGATTTCCGAGCCCCCCTCTATCGTCACATCGAGCGAGGCTTGCCGACCCAACGCGGCAACGTCACGCTCGACAATCTGCAAGTTCTGAATGCGATCTTGTACGTCGCCGAGCAAGGCTGCAAATGGCGTGGCCTACCCAAGCAGTTCGGGAACTGGCACACGATCTATACGCGCATGAACCGGTGGGCGAAGAGCGGAGTGCTGGATCGCATCTTTACCCAGTTGCAACAGGCTCAGATCATCCGCGTGAAGATCGAGGCCGTGGCGTTGGACGGTACTATCGTCAAGGTCCATCCGGATGGGACGGGGGCGTTAAAAAAAACGGTCCGCAAGCCCTGGGCCGATCCCGCGGCGGGTGGACCACCAAGATTCATCTGGTTGCCGCGGATGCTCGAACGGCCCTGACATTTGCCCTGTCACCGGGCCAGGCCCACGATGCCCCTGAGGGACACAAGCTGCTGCATCGCTTCGGGAAAAGGCCGCGCCCGATCCCCTTGTTAATGGATCGAGCGTATGAAGGCGATGAGACACGACAGCTGGCCGTGGAACTCGGGTATGTCCCGGTGGTGCCCCCTAAAGACAATCGCCGCACGCCATGGGACTACGATCGCGCCCTGTATACACGCCGCAATGAGATCGAACGGTTGTTCCGCCGGCTCAAAGGATTTCGGCGCCTCTTCTCGCGGTTTGACAAGCTTGATGTCATGTTCGTCGCGTTCATCAACTTCGCGTTGATCGTTGAGGGCTTACGGTAGTGTTAACAGACCCTAGCCAACGGTCACGATTTCTCTGCATGCCCTCTGATCTCCGCCTCCTCTCTGGCAAGCGCAGAAGCGCAATAGTAATCCATTAGGAGCTTTCGACCACTCCGGCAGAACAATCGATAGTGGGCAACGCCGAGGCGTTGGAGCCAGCATTTCACGGTCGTATTGACCACGCCGAGTCCGTATTTCACGCTGCGCCGAAAATTGATCGACGACGCTTCCTTAAAATACTTCGTGGGGCACGACACCTCCCCGACTCGGTAGCCGAAGATGATGCACTGGGCCAGCACTTCGTTATCAAATACGAAATCGTCTGAATTTTCGAGCAACGGGAGATCGACCAACACCTCTTTGCTGAACGCTCTGTAACCGGTGTGGTACTCGGATAATTTGGCTCCCGTCAATACGTTTTGAAACGCAGTGAGACATCGATTAGCGACATACTTGTACATCGGCATGCCACCACGCAGGGCTTGACCACCGATGATGCGGGAACCCAACACCACGTCATAGACTCCGTATGCAATCATGCTTGCCATCGCCGTCACCAGTAACGGAGTGTACTGATAATCCGGATGAACCATGACCGCGATATCGACCCCCGCCAACAAGGCTTCGCGGTAACACGTCTGCTGATTTCTGCCATACCCATAATTTTTCTCGTGCACGAACACCTTCAACCCCAGCCGGTTAGCGATCTGAACGGTTTCATCCCTACTGCCATCGTCGACCAAGATTTTAACGTCCACGATATCTGGAAATTCTGCAACAGTTTTTTCAAGCGTCTTTGCCGCATTGTAGGCAGGCATGATCACTCCGATGCGTTTTCCATTAATCACGTTCGCCTCCCTGTATCTACTGTGACGACAAAGTTTTTTCGAAAGCACGAGCGGCGAGAGCGCCTTCAACTTGTCTTCCAGCGTATCTCAATGTAATAAGCGATATAAGCATTGTGGGCGAATGATACACCCGGCAGAAGTCAATTCCGTCTCATTATACGAATGACACACATCAGCCCTACGGCTGCCAGTAAGGGAACGATGAGTTCCAGCGGGACTCGAAGTCGTGCACCTGCACCATATGTAATCCCTGAAGCCAACGTAAGGAGTAGACAAATTCCAAGCAGTGCGACCAGCCACTTCCGCTGTATCATGCCTCCGTCTCGGTCCCTATTCGAAGTGCAACATAGGCCGAGCCCAGCGAGGACCAATAAGGCCACCCACAATCCCGCAAGCACCCAGGTATCGCCGGGGAAGCTCAATCCTGCCGGTCTCAAAATGCTCGGATCCGGATGAATAATGGCTTCGCCCGCATTCAACGCAAAGGTGTAAACCGTCAAGAACGGATGTTCCCGTAAAAAGACCGTTGCCCTTCGCCAACGTTCGTCATTGACCTCCTGGACGGAAAGCCCATGACTCCACTGCCTTTCCTCCTCCCTTGCTGTTTGCAGCATCACCCACCGATCCCCGTCTGCTCCCTGGAGTTGAGACTTCACACGAGCAGAAAAGTACTGATAAGCGTTCACTCCCGGAACCGTGCTAAGTCCGTCAAACTGAGCTTCGCGCAAGTTACGAGTCTTCCAAAGAAATAAGGGTGACGCCGAACAGACAAGCATGACAGCCACCAAAATCCAAGCCTTTTTCCGGTTATCCCCGCAGAGGAGAAATAAAGCGATTGCGACAAGCAGTACCAGAGGCCAGATAGGTCTTACAAATACCGCGGCACTTGTCAATAGCCCTATGACGCCACCACCAACTAAGATAGCAGGAAGTTTTGCTGCGTGCTCTACGACGAGATACATCGCAAAAAACAACAGAGCGAGGTTCAGGAGATATACGCCTTCAGTAAGGGCAAATCCGGCTGTCACTGCGCTCCAAGGAGAGAAGGCCGCCAAGAGCGCTCCTGTAAAGGCCATGAGAGGAGGAAGAATACGGCGAGCCAGCCAATACAGGAAGACGACGCTCCAGGAAGTGATCATGGTTTGAACCACCAACACGAGGCGTCGATCCTCCTTCTTATCCACATTTTTTCCTGTCGCAACCATGATCGCCGAGAGAAACACCGGATATCCAGGAGTGCGGAATACTTCGGGCATCTGCTTGCTGTTGAGCACCGCTCCTCGCTCTAAAAGATATACTGCATTTGTAAAATAACTCCCGGAATCAGGATGGATGAGATCTTCTGGATCCGCCGACAAAGTCAGAAACAAACGCGGCACCAGTGAGGCAATCAGAATGATCACCGTCGCCAAATACACATGATCTCGAAGCCAAGTGGATATCTTCGGACCACTAAAATTCTGCGTGTCGTTCCGTTCGACTGTTACTTGAGGATCGGTCACGGTCTTCCCACCCAATGAATTTCTCTCAATTCACCTGGCAAGAGATGGATCAACTGGAACAGCCTACAATTCGCAAAACCAACCAGTGGGCTCTCACATTTCATTGATCCGCCTTGAACGGTATGTGTTGCTGGAGAAACGCGGTAGTCACCACAAAATTTCACCGAGGATTACATCCTGGCTCGACACCTCTCATATCTAAACGGCTTCTATCGCGTGCGACCACCCCCCGTAAGATGACATCGAGATTTCTTGAGATGGTCGCCCACGAACAGATCTCGATATTCTTTGGCTGTGGAGCTTGTCCACGAATAACATCCTTGAGCAACGATACCATACCCTGAGTGTCCGAACCCGTAAAACTCTTTACTAAACCGGTGGAGGTCATTAGAGCTGTTGCATCGTTGCCATGCGGGGCAATGAGAAGAACCGGTGTTCCGAGTCCGATGGCTTCGAATATTTTTCCCGGGACAATCCCTTTATCCTTTAATGAACTCTGGTCATAAACTGAACTGATTACGACTGCGAGGTTTGCGCCTTTGACTGCAGATAGAGCCTCCCTCCTTGAGACTCTCCCATGAAGCACAATCCGATCATTCAGACCAAATCGATCTGCCTGTTCACGGACATGGTCTCCTTGCCCCCCATAGTAGTGGAAGTACCATTTCTCGCTCGCTTCACTGAAAGATTCTTTCAGATGCTTGAGCGCAGCCAGGAAAGATGCGACGGATTGATTCGGTAAGTGGAAGTTCCCTGTGTTCACAATAGCAGAATGTCCGAAGTCGTATGGTTTAACGGCTGCCATCTCGCTAGGGTCGTAGCCGCTCGTCACGACATGAAGCTTCGCTCCAACACCGTAGCGTCGATCCAAGTCTGCACCCCACGAAGGCGACACAATGGTAACTGCCGCACAACCTTGAAGCAAACTTGCCTCTTCCCGGACATTCGCCGGCCGCGGCGGGCGAGTGGCATAATGATTGTTGGTCCAGGGATCACGATAGTCCAGAACATACGGCCGCCTTAGCCGGTCTGAGAGGTTTCTTGCAAGTCGAAACGCCACGAACGGCGAACCGGACGCGAGGATGACGTCCACGTCTTTCGGACTCAGAATGGAACAAGCTCGCTCAGCCTCTTTGATCCAACCGATATGTCTATCGATCCCGAAACGTCGTGCAATGGTTCGGCAAATTCCTCCGGCAACCCACCCCACGCTCTGATTCCAGCATTTCAGATGATCAGGCTCCAGACATCGCCATTGGTGATTGGTCAGAATACGGTTAATGCCTCCAGCATCCAACTCCTTCGATATTTTCTCGCTATCTTCAACATTGCGCCAAACATAGCCGTGAGGGGTTACTACGGTAACCTTCCACCCCAACCTGGCCAAATGTCTTGCCATATTTCCCGTGCGAACAGCACTAATCGCCTGCATTGGAGGAAAGTAACAGGCAAGGAACAGCAGTTTCGGTTTCCCGCTAAGCTGCCTCGTGTTTCCCTCTGGACTAATTCGACCAACTAGGTGATCAGTGATCATCGCTGGACATTGCCTTGTCTAAGACTGAGCTTCAACCGCAGCACGTCATCTCACGCATCATTTTCACAAATCCAAAACAACATCGAAAATCAAGGCGTTCTGGGAGCGATGGGAAAATCTCGCAACCAAGGGATTATGCTTCTTGCATAATTTTCAGGTACAACTCTTCCAGCTTCTTATTCAAGGAGTTGGTATCGAACTTTTGCTCCACCTTTGTTCTTGCCGCCCGACCCATCTCAGTACAAATTTCAGGATGGCTTATTAGATATGCAAGCGCATCCGCAAGGGACGCCGCATCTTTCTCAGGCACCAACAGCCCCGACACGCGATCGGTAACCAATTCCGGTATCCCACTGTGAAACGTACTTATCACGGGCAATCCAGAAGCCATCGCCTCTTTTATGGCATTTGGGATTCCTTCTTGATCACCATCTGCGGTGGTCAAACTTGGGGCCACCAGCACATGTGATTCCTCCAATATTACTTTCACTTCTTCATGGGTTTTCCAGCCTAGCAACTTGACCTGTTGTTTCATACCCATGCGCTCGATCAACTGTTGTAAATTCTCACGAAGCATTCCATCACCGACTACTGTATATTGTATCTTTTCTCCTTTTATAAGAAGGCGTGATACCGCATCAATTGCGTAAGCCACCCCTTTTTTTTCAATCAACCTCGCAATCGTCAATACCTTTATAGGATCGCCAAGGACCCGCGGTCTTTCACAGTATTCGAACTTCGAACAATCAATACCGGAATGGTGAACCACAATCCTCTTTTCTTCACAACCCTCCTGGATCAATCGTTCCTTGAGAAACTCGCAGACCGGCAAGAACAGGTCACCTTCCTTGAATAATTCCCGATAAACTCCCGGATGTTCCTTCAGAAACACGGTTGCATCATACCCCCGAATGGATGTCACGATCTTGCCATTACTGGCACGGATTTGCTGTAACGATACCGCAAACGGTCCGAGCGTACCGAACTGACAATGAATGATGTCAAACGAACCTCTTTTCAACAATGCAACGCTCATGAACAGGAGGCTAAGAGACCATGCTTGTTTTCCATACCTAAAGATATCTAATGATCTGAATACCGCGCCCCAGTTACCGGGGGCATATTTGATGACTAAGAAGAGAGCCTTGAATATTCGGAATATCTTATTCTTGGGGATTCGATAGTAGTGCGTCTTTTGGGGCAAGTCGTATTTTTCATAGTTATCATGAATCTTGAGGGTGCCACCTGATTTATTCGCAAACACATGGATCTCATGTCCCAAATCGAGCAGCCCCACGACCTGATTTAGGATAAACGTCTCAGGTACGGAAGGAAACACGTTAACAAGAAATGCGATTTTCATAACGACATTTAAGAGGAAGAAAACCCTGACTACAGACAGACGTTCTTGGTGCCGTTGATCTTACGAAAACCGACAGACATTCATGCTACACGTTTGCAATCGTCCTTTCTACAAAACCCATGATGCGACGAACATTATGTACACACATAAACTTGATCGGAGAATAACTGTAATCGAAAGTCCTGTAGATAGTGACGTAGGCTTGCAATCGTTCCATCGGTGACTTTATCCCCGCAACACGACCGTAATTCCTGAAACAAAAGTATGACATCCCCTTTTCTCTGATCAGCGAGGCATGCTCTTGTGCTACAGTGCACATGACATCCAGAAGGTGCAGACTATCTTCACACCAGTCCTTGTAAGGAAACACGTCCCCAATGTTACTGCCGTGCCTTCGAAAACTTGCTTTGATATCGGCGATATCGGCTCTCCCGTATTTCGCAGCAACCTGAAGGTAAGCGATAACATCGTCATATCCCGTATTCGTCCTCGAATGGAATCCTCCGAGCTGTTTCAGTCTCTCCGTATTAAAGACCATGCTGCACAGGTACAACGGTACTTTGCGATCAAACCAGCCTAAAATAAAATCTGCCGTCGAATACCCTTCAACCCTGTTGTAGGCAACGGACAAGACATTACCCTCGGAATCAATTTCGCGCATGCCGGTCAAAATTACGCCAAGCTCACCACGGCATGTCACCGCGTTCATGCAAGTAGAAATGAAATCATCGTCGATCAAGTCGTCATCCAAAAGCATGACGAAATACTCCCCTTCGGCTTGTTCCAGGCAAAAATTTCGATTATTGAGCGGCCCAATGTTTTCTTTCTGCCTATAGTACCTTATTCGAGGATCATTGAGCTCCTTGACAAGTGACTGGGTATGATCCGAGGAGCAATTATCGGAAACAATAATCTCTATGTTCCTATACGTCTGATTGATCGCGCTCTGAAGCGCATATCTCAGGTAGCTGTTCGCCCTGTTGTAGGTCGGTATACCTATTGAAACAAGGCAGTTAGTACCTTGGGACATTCTCATCTTCCGCCTGAACATCCTGGCGCACGCTCACGGATCCCTATAGTTTCACCCAAGCCTGGTGGAGGGGCGCTGACTTGGTTTCAGTCATCATACCGATTCCGCTTTTAGTTGATACTCGCCGATGAGCTGACGTGGTGTTTCTTTTCCCATAGTGCCAAGCTTAGGAGCGGCCAGAGCCCCCACGCATAATTACATTTGCCATGGACATGTTGTTCAAAGACGCTGCGTAACGCCTTGCGATTGATTTCAAGCCCAACAATTTCTCGACGGTTAAGAACACATTCTTCGAACATTTCTCTCAAGGATGTTCTGAGCCATATCGCCATTGGGGTTTCAAAACCACGTTTCTTAATCGTTTGATACTTAACACTTCTAGCCAATGTATTTCTTAATGGTACCTTTCCCAATTTCTGACCGACGTTCAAACAGTCGCGCCAATCGATCCTTGACGCCACATCGATTACCTCTCGATCGAGTAACGGGACACGAACCTCAAGCGAATTGTACATACTGGCTCGGTCTACCTTCATCAATACCATCGTCAGGTGATAGACCATCTCGTTCCAGCGAGACATCTGCGCTATTCGATCAGGGTCTCGGCCATCGTATGAATATGCATTGCATGTTGATGGCCAGACAGGTAATGAAGGAAAGACCTTCCTCAGAAGAGGCTCGGGAAGATGAGTATGCATAGCACGATGGCAGCTGCCCAATGAGTCCATCAGCAAGAACCTGTCGTTGCCTTTTCGAAGCGCTCGCTTCATTCCCCACTGCAGTCTCCTCATCCAGCGTGGCAGCTTGAAATCTGCGGTCAGCCGGAGGAGCGTTGCAAAACGACTGGGGTATCCCCAGAACAATTCATCGCCGCCATCGCCGGACAGAACGACCTTGTGATCGCCACCGGCCAATCTTGAAACCATCAAAGTGGGAAATATCGAATAGTCGCCGAACGGCTCTCCACAGGAGGCGATGACATCGGTAAGTAATCGTAGCGCCTGATCCGGTGATATATGTTCGACTTGATGCTCCACACCCAACTCCTTTGCATAAGCTTGAGCATCCAGGGATTCGTCTGTTTCTTTCTCACCGGTTCCGATAGTGAAAGTCCGTATGACTTTCGAGCTGACAGACCTCATCTTCGCGACTACTAAAGGGGAATCGATGCCGCCGGATAAGAATGCCCCGACAGGCACATCACTGACCAAGTGCCTTTTCACGGCTGCTGTGATCGCTTGATCTACGGCGTCTAAGGCTTCTACCCCTCTCAAAGTTGGTTCGGTATACTGATGAAAAGAAAAAAAGTGACCTTGTTTACAATGCCCGTCAGCAAAAATTTCCATCCACATACCCGGTTCAAGCATGTGGGTATTCTCTCTTACGGCCCAAGGAGCTGGAATGTATGCCAAGCGCAAGTACAACCCCAATGCTTCCTTGGACACTTTGAAATGAGAGGCCCAAGGATGTGTCAATACCTGATCGTACTGAGATCCAAAGACAACGCCGTTATCACACATCAAATAGTAGAGGGGTTTCATTCCTGCATGGTCCCGTGCGAGGAGCAACTTTTTCTCATGGCTGTCATAAAAGCCAAGTGCGAACATCCCGTTGAACTTGGCCAACGCTTGAGCCCCCCACTCGATTAATGCATAGAGTACAACTTCGCTGTCACCGGTTGAGCGGAACGTAGTTCCAAGGCTCTCCAATTGTCCCCTCAGTTCCTTGAAATTGTAGACCTCGCCATTAAACACCAGGGCATATCGGCCGTTCCCGGCAGTCATAGGCTGATGTCCACGGGGACTCAAATCAATGATCGCCAATCTCCGAAACACCAACGTACAGTATTCATCACAGGCCAGGAATCCCTCATCATCCGGCCCACGGTGGGACATCAGAGAACCGATTTTCCCCCAATCGGCACGTGCAGGCTCTTTTGTCTTGAATCGCAACTCTCCCGCTATTCCGCACATACCCTATTGCATCCTCCTGAAGATCGCACGTTGCCTACAGCTATGCTGTAGTCTAACTACGTCGGAACAAACAACATCTGAACTACCAGCCCGCGAGTCACATTTGTCACGATTCCAAAGCCTGAGGAGGTTAATTACTCATAAATATTGAGATTGCAGTTGACATGGGTGAGGCTGTAGTTGAGGTCGTTTTTCGGAACGAGTCTCCCCTGTCCTAGGAGCAGTCTCAATTATAAGGCAGGATATGCCTCGCACACCCTGCCTTTACAGGCGAGGATTCTCCGCTGGCTCAATGCCCTCTTATTGCTCTCTTGATGAAATCCGGGGTATGACGGCGCAATTTATTCTTTAAAAATGACTTTAGCATGACACCGGTGCTCTTCTGTCTGTGAGGATTAATCGGAACACTTAAGACTTCCGGCCACAGCGTTGACATAACTTCCCGATGTAACGCATATTCAGGACCTTTCCGATATTTTTCCTCTACAGCCAGCATGTTCACAAGTAACTCTCTGCAATTGAACGGGGTAAAAATATCTTTCCAAGCGATATCAAATTCCAATTGAGACATGGCCACCCATCTGCCACATCTCTGCTCCCAGAGATATAGATCAGCAATATTGTAGTCGAATACATCATTAAGCCCGGCTAGCCACTTCTCGAATGACCTCATTGCAAACACATCGTTATCTAGACCGGTCGCAACATCCGACAGTAACTGAGGAGTTATCCGCCCATATAACTTTTCCCGATACCAACATCTTCCAATTTCTGACGCACTTCCACTTAATCCGACCTTACTAAGTGAATTATAGTCTAGAATAGCCTGTGCGTCACGCCCCCACACTTCATGCGCAAAAGGCACATTTTTGTCGAAAGCCTGTCTAAACTTGTCACTCATCGCAGAGGGAGCTTCCACAATATCATGCTTCAAGCCGAATTTAGAGGCGAGGAGAGATGGAACCATGATATCTGCATGGTTACCCACCATTCCCAACTGTTTTACCGTCATATAAGAAACTTTACCCCGAATCTTCCGCGAGGCTGCTAACATCACCCTAGTATCCCATCCGGCCGTGAGTGACACCGCCAAGTCATATCGATTCGAGGCACTTATCATCAGTCCTTGTAATGTATTGGCCGTCTTCTCCACTACTTCTTCGAGGGGTAACTTTTCTATCAGCCTGTTCGGCCAATATCGACATCTAGAACCGGTATCGAGGTCCAAATAGTGGTTGGGCGGCAAATGCCTTATCTCTCTATATGGAGAACTATCCCCAGGCCACCAATACTCACTGTTTCTCTGTTTAAATGAGCTGATAAAATCGATTGACCTCGGATCCATCCCAAACTTTAGTCGCTCCGCAATCAGTCCGGGTTGCGAGGCACACCAAAGGTCTGAAGTATAATCAGCATCCGTATAACAGACCTGACGCAGACCGATGGCGTCGTGAAACAGCCTTATGTGTTTCCCATCGTCTACGATCAATATCCACCGACCGCCGAATTTACTACTTCGATCGAGCAACCGATCGAAATCTGAAATTTCCAGGGTCAAACTCTTGATTATATCGAAGTCAGATGCGTCTGAATCATTTGGATCGAGTACATACCCTATCAATGTTATCGATTTATTCTCATGAGTTTCCTGATACACATTTAAATCCGGATGTGTCGTTAAGCAAACCGACTTCCCGATTTTAGTCTTTTCCCAGGATCCATACTCATCTACAAAAAATGGACCGAGAATGAATTGATTCCGATATAAGGCCTTTTCCAATGCGTGCGGCACTCCTCCATTAATTTTCTCAAGCTTGCTCACCGCCCCCCCTCCCCGTCTCTAGGGACATCTTATCTAGGCATGCCTAATGAACAACACCTGAATACTTCACCTGATCAGACATCACTTCTCTAAAGCATTCAGGACCGCTTTTCTGTATTCTTCCGCGAATTTCTCTCTCGTATGATTTGCTCTCGCAAACTCCCAAGCTTTTCGAGCCATTTGTTGCAACTGTTCGCCAGGAAGGTCCGAAACCATTTGCACGGTATTTATTATTGTCTTGATTGAGTTATCCTTTAGAATTACGCCAAATTCCCCCACATCGATGCCCGATTCATAACTTATAATCGGAATCAGGCCTGCATGCAGACACGCCACCACACTCCCCGCTTGCCCTTCAGAACAAGAAGGATACACAACCCCCAGACACTTATTAACAATCCCCATAAACTCCGGACCATCCACATCGACCCATCCCACGGCATGGATGTTCGGGGTTTCGTAGAGTTCTTTATAATAGGCTTTTACAAAATCTTGTTCTTTTTGCAGCGGCCCACAAACATACAGATGATGATCGGACATCTCAGCAAATGCTTCCAACACCAAATCCAATCCCTTATGGACGAAGCCGCCGCTCCCGAACCAGAGAAAATGCGATCGGCCGGATGCGTAATTCTTCTGCTCCGGCCAGGGGAAAACAGCACAGGTTGAAATTGGAATTCGAAAAAGCGGCTTTTGTGCATAGCGATAGGTATCTAAAGTAAATCGATTTCCATACGTGACAGCATAGTCGGCGTTTTCAATCGTCAGGTTAGGTTGAATGAGCCGATTCCATTCCTTCAGTATCACACCTCTTCTCCGCTGTAATTCAAATTTCCGGAGATAGTTCGAGTGGTTGTGAAACAGCCAATGGGCGGTATCAAGATGGGCGATCTTGACACAACCACCCTTCAACAGCCCCGCAATCCGGTCAAAATTCGTACGGTGGCCGATAAAACATGCATAGTGTTTCCTGGGATGAAACGTCTCATTATGAGAATCGATGACATCGACAGCATATCCAAGATCCAAAAATGTTCTTGCCATCTCCGCACATTCCCAATATTGGGTATGAGAATTGGACATTGGCTCATCCGGTTTCAATAAGAACGGCTCAAGGATCCACGACAGAAGCACCTCTCCTTGTGCGGGTTTCTCAGGCTTGAGCGATATCACTTTTTCGCACGGATTGGGCGCATACCTTCCTATTTCCAGACCGATTCCTCTTAAGCTCTCTCTTACCCACGATTTCATTTTCCTGTTTATCCTCGAGTAATATGAAGGGCCGCTTCGCGCCGGTGCAGCCGGGGGGTTGACCCTGATAAGATTTACCGGAAATAACCGACCGGTCTTCCCTTCGGTTCCTTCCTCTTTTTCGAAGGTCCTTTCCTTCAAAAAGAGCTCCTCTTTGAAACATTCCCAGTCATTAAACCACGTCCAACACTTATTTCTCTTGTAGATATTCGTTACATCCTCCGTAAGCCCTCGATTGGTCTCGAAGGCGACGTATTCGAAGCAAAATTGCTCGATATGATTTAACATCAACTGGAATGATTTGTTGCTGACATAATTGGAATACCACAGGGTGAATTTCAGTTGTTGTTGCAGGTCTTTGACAACACGATACACCTGCACATGTTCTTCATGCCCATACTCCCCCCAAGGATTATGAGTAAATACATTCCGAAAACCGTCTAATTTTTCACCCAGCAGCTGCTTAAGCTTATTATAATTGTTTTTGTAATTCTCATTGCTGTGGGGTACAGCTTTACTTTCGATCTTGATCCCATGTTCCGTCGTCACGGGATTCTTCCAATCCGCTCTCTCAAAAACTTCCGACGAATCGATATTAAGACAGGATATGTTTTTTATCGGATATTCCGCCAAGCTCTTTCGCCTTCCGACCCCCCACCAAGGATACCGCGGTGCCTCCAAAAAGCAGACAACCACATCACTGGTCTTGTCTAAGATGGAGCTAAACCACAGCACTTCGTCATCAGGGTGCGCAGCGACAATGATCGACTGTTCCAACAGTTCAGGATTTTGGCCACGAGCGATCGATAACATTTCGGTCTCTTGAATGGTGAGTCGTGCGATGGGTGCGGTTCACGGCTTGTGACCCGCGCCTGCACCTTCTTTTGTGTCTTTCAACACCTGTTGATACAAGGCGATATACCGTTGCGCTTGTACACCGATGGAGAACTCCTCCAAGGCGATTTTTCGGCACTGTTGACGCATCTGACTGCGCAAGGTTTCATCCTCGAGCAATTCAATGATATGGCTGCGGAGCGCCTCGACATCTTCAGGATCAGCCAATAAACCGGTTACTTTATGACGAGCGATATCGGGCACGCCACCGACCTTGATCGATATGACCGGCGTTCCACAGGCAATGCTCTCCAACAGCACATTTGGAAATGATTCGGCACGGGTTGGTGAAACAAAACAATCCGCCGCCGAATAGCAGATCACCTTGAGAAGATCGCTCTCTACATACCCCAAATAAATCGTTCGAATCCCAAGAGAGTTGGCAAGCGATTCTCCTTGCCGGCCTAGCAGCACAATTATCATTTCGGCTTTCAGTGATCCGGGTAAGCTTTGCACGGCTTTCCCGAATAAGTCTCCGCCTTTCAGACGACTACTGAGATTCTGCGCCATAAACATGAGAACCTTTTTCCCCTTTGGGATGTT
The DNA here is from genome assembly GCA_011090425.1 of Nitrospira sp. LK70. GTDB lineage: Bacteria > Nitrospirota > Nitrospiria > Nitrospirales > Nitrospiraceae > Nitrospira_D. The sequence continues at coordinate 13,666 of PHGD01000068.1, forward strand.
TAATACCGAACGACAGAGTTCCTGTTCACGGGGTCGATATATCTCGGTGTCGATTCCATTCGGGATACGATGAATCGAAAATCGGTTAAGCATGCTCTGTTTAGCCAAACCAACCATCCATGTACTCTGGGCAACTACTACAAGGTTCGCGCGACTGAACGCCAATTGTTTCAGCTTCCACGCTAAACGTGTACTGTCTATGTTGATAGCCGGAGATATATTAGGATACGGACATTTTCCACAACCGATCTTCCAACGTTCACAATCTAAACTATGAAAACAGTGCCCGGTAAAGCTCAACATGTCTCGAAGCACTAAAACGGTCGGCTTACGTTGCGTGAGCGCCGGAATAGCAAGGTAGGAACACGAACCGGAAATGCTATGGATGGTGAGAACGTCCGATTCCAAGAAAGCCTGATTCTGAATAATCTGGAAATGGGTTGGATCAAGTAGGCCGTTCAGTCCCAATTTTCGTGACAGTTGATTCAAGCCGTAGCCTACCCTTGCCTCTATCTTTGAGGAACCCACTCTTATAATGTCATCAGGTGCTCCTTTCGGCATCTTTATGGTACACAAAAGCTTCGAGGCGATACCGGCTTCTCTTAAGCCGCAATGAAGCCGATAGAGTGAAATCGAACCACCGTCCCCATCGGTAAGCCCCTCGGTAAGATGGACAACTTTCATGTAGAAGCATCCCGTGAACATGCATAGCGCATCACATTCGCCGCAGTAAGTTGAAGAAAATCCTCGATGATGGATTTCTCCCACATGAGAAGTTCACTTCACGCCGGATTTAAGCAAATAGTCTGCGAACTGATAATGCTGCCTAATGACTTCACTCTTAACGATTCGCTGCATTTCGTTTGATCTCTTGGACAAATGACTGATTCTCCAAAGAATAGAGCTCATGAGAAATAAGGATATCGCGTTTAAATCTATCATCGTCAAATCCACCACGGAGCGATATCCGGCCAGAAACAACTCCCTCAATCCTTTCCAACGGTCATAGGTAATTTCCTCGGAGACATACAGCTCATAGAGCATCCCTGCTAGGTCTTGACTAATTGCCCCAAAACCACGTCCAGCAAAGTCAAATATATAAACATCTCCATTTGCAAGAAACGGGAGATGCTCCAAACGAAGATCGCGATGAATGATAGACTTCGTTAGATGAGACGACCGTGGATCAGCGGTCAAGAAAGCCTTCATTTCTTTGTCTAAAATGAGAAACCGTGAAAGCTCCTCAGCGGTAAATGCACTTGCATTAGGGGAAGAAACGAGCAAATCATACCCCTCTGGTTTCCGTCCGACCATAGTGTCTCCCCAGCGAGGGATAGCCATGAGGTTTCGATACTTCCGGATCACACCTCGAACAGATGTCAGCAGAGAAGCACACACGCGTCCAGCTGAAGAATTGTGAAAGGCCGCCTTTCCCAAAGGTCCTTTATAGTGCTGTAAGCATTGGTGCATGCGAGCTATTGTCCTGGCAATTTCCAACAGTTCATGGTCTTGTATTGACGCAGCTTGCGCAAATCGTAAATCCTCCAATTCCATTATGATAATGGGGTATGTGTGCGTGCCGATTTCAATTTCTTCAGACCTTTGAAGCCTTTTGCTAAATAGAACTTTTGGGGCACGAATCCCGTGTTTATTTAAGTATCCATAGAGATTTGCTTCATCCGGAACGCGTTTGGATAGTCGTTTCGAATCCCCGAATACTTTTATCAGCCAGTTGCCTCTATTCGTACTTAATTGCCACACAGCACTTTCCGTAGTGCCTCCTAACATTTGGACAGGGACTTCCAAACAAGAGAGCCCGTACAGACTTTCAATCTTCATGCAGATCGTGTCCAATGACAGCTGTTTCGGTGAGGTTATCTTTTCCATCAGTTTTCACTATTGCACATATCCGTTTGCCCAGAATGATACGTGCTCAACGGGAATGCGGACTTAAGTAACTACCTGTTGCGAATGAAACCATTCAACCCCATCGACGTTTCCCCTCGTGAGATCGTCGAAATCGCAACAGTCGCCTCGCCATCCGCTTGCGCCTAGTGAATGGCGGGAATACGACGTGACGATCAAAGTGATCCTGTACTTTGATCGTTTCCACCTACTTGGACTACCTTCCACTCAAGGACAGGAGAAACAATGCCCATTCGTTGACGAGTTAACCCATACTCCAGCTCTGACACATCAAACCGCAATATTCCTTCCTGTCGTTCGAAGACTTTCACGCTCTGGATCAAAGCAAAAAACGATAACGAGTATCGGCCAGGCCGAAGGAAATGTGAGGGAATCTTGGCGGTGGCAAGGTACCGGCCCGGATCTCTGACGCATTCCCTCCATTCGGGCAGATCGGTATCCATCGACTCAAATACACAGTTATTCATAGAGTCAAACACGTGAAAGGCTATCGAAAGATTGCTTAAAGAGGCCGTCACGTCATACACAACCTCGATCACGATTGACTCGTTAAAGGTCACGAGAGAGAGAGGTTGTCCGTCCACCGATAACAATCGCGCCGACCTAAATCGGACTTTAGAATGATTGACTTCAAGAGACGGGTTTGACCAGGCCGACTTAACCTCCGTCCCGAGCGATGAACCCAAATAGTCGGCCACCACTTCGGTGGAGGGGCCGATCCGTTTTAACCCTCCGGCTTCCAGCAGTAAGACCCTCTCGCAAAGTTGTGTGATCGCCCCCATATTATGACTGACGAATATGACGGTCCGCCCCTGCTTAGCCACGGCTCCCATTCTGCCGAGACATTTTTTTTGGAATCTCACATCTCCGACCGCAAGTACCTCATCAACCAAGAGAATCTCCGGCTCCAGATGCGCAGCAACGGCAAAAGCCAGCTTCAAATACATGCCGCTCGAGTAGTGTTTTACGGCGGTATCGATGAACTTCTCAACCTCGGAGAAAGCGACGATTTCGTCGAATTTTTTCTCAATCTCCGCCTGCTTCATGCCGAGGATCGCCCCATTGAGGTAGATATTTTCCCGACCGGTCAGCTCCGGGTGAAACCCGGTCCCAACCTCCAATAGAGAGGCTACTCGTCCATGAATTTCCGCAAATCCTCTTGTCGGCTCAGTAATCCGCGAGAGTATTTTTAAGAGAGTGCTTTTCCCAGCGCCATTGCCGCCGATAATACCGATAACTTCACCCCTGCTGATCTCAAAGAAGATATCCTTCAACGCCCAAATCGTGTCGTCCAATTGAGCCGCATCCGCCTTCTGTCCTCCCAACAATCTCCCTACCTTGCCAAACGGAGCAACCAGCGTCGAAACAATCGTATCTCGTAATGTTTGATATCGCTCTATTTTCCCGATGCAATACCTCTTGCTGAGTCCTTCTACTCGGATTGCGATGTCACCCATATGCACTCATCCATTCCGTGATGTTTTAGTCACTCGTTTGATGCCACCGATCTTGTCTAGGAGCCTGTTCGACATTGCAGTGCGAGCACCAGCGTCCTGACGTATGAATTAGGTCCCGTTCGGATCCAGATCGCTTGACATACCGATCCCCTGCTCGTCCTACGCTCGCTGCGCTCTCTTCCGGCTCCTGCTCACTACCCGCAGCCCATCGCCCGGACGGTGGTGGTGTCGCCGATGCGTCCGCCAGAGCTTCAGCATATTGTGCACGGTGCAGATCAGGGTCCATTCCCCCCGCGCCTGCCGCAGCCCATACAGCAAGAATGGCCGATAGCCACGGCCCTGCTTGATCTGGCCGAAGACCGGCTCGACGATCGCTTTGCGTAGAGCGTAGAGCCGGCGCCCGCGTTGCGTATGGAGCGTGCGACGCATCCGGTCCGCCACCGACAGTCCCCCGGCGATCGGCCCCGGGGTGCGGCGGGCACCACCGAGCCATGGAGTTGGCGATCCGGCGGGATGAGCGGCCGACAGCCCAGCGCCGGGAGGGCCGCGACGTTCGCCTCGCTGAAATACCCTGCGTCCGCCGTCACGGTTCTGGGGATCTTCGCCGTATGGACGAGCACCTGGGGCAGCAGCGGTTGGGCTTGCTGTGTGTCATTCGCTTCATCGGTGGCGTCGGCTGCGACAATGATCTGCACCTGTGCATCGACAGCGGCCTGACAGTTGTATCCTTGGACGACACTCCCCTTGGCCCCAGCATCCGGCATAATCCGACTCTCAGGGTCCGTGAAGTTGCGCTGAGCCTTTGGATGGGGCACTCGGCTGAGGGGGGTTGCGGTGGGCGGCCCTGACGTGGGCCGTCTGCCGTGCGCGCCTCGTGAGCCACCTGCTTGAGCGTGGCCTCGGCGTGAGCCTCCTGCTCCAACACCGCTTTAGCGGCTCGAATGGTCTTCAGCCGTTGCCCCTGACGCGCGAGCTCGGCGGGCAACTCATCGCCCCGCTGGTCCCGCCCATCCGCCGCATCCTCCCGCGCATCCACCACCTCGGCCTCCGCCAGCAGCCGCTCGACTTCCGCCGTGAGCCGCGTCTCTTCCGTCCTCATCCGGCCATAACTCATCGCCTTGTGTTTCGAGACATTCGCCTTGACCTTGGTCCCAGCCACGGCGAGGTGGCCCAGCTTGACCAGACCCACCCGCTGGCAGAGTCTCAGAATCTGCACAAACAGATCGGCGAGCGCTGGCAGGTGCTGTTTCTGAAAATCGCTGAAGGTCCAGAAATCCGACCGCTGATTCGCCGCCGGCACCCGCAAGGCCACATCCTGCTCCAGCTTCCGCGCAATCTGCCGCGAGGCCGGAATCCACACGGCGTACGCATACAGCAATACCTTGACCAGCAGCTGGGGATGATACGGGGCGGTGCCGCGCGTCACGTCGCCATAGGTGGCTAGGATGGGGTGAAGATTCAGGGCCTCAACCAGATCCGACAGGAAATAGGCCAGGTGGTCCTCCGGCAACCACTCGCGCAGTGACGACGCCAACAGCCACAGCTCATCGGGGTCATAAGGACGAAAGGTCCGAGTCGTCATTACGCCACCTCCTCGTTCATCACTTCGTCGCACTGCTGACACACCAACCCCTCGCTGCAGACAACGGCTGTGCGGCCAACATCGGACAGGCTCCTAGGCCAACATGATCCGAATACACCTTATCATTTATCTGTCACAGATTGTCATCACTCTTGCATCCCGTTGCTCACCGAACATCCAAAGAAAGGAAACCGACTTTTTCCTTTCCCATTTCTCCCAATGTCGAAAGGATAACAGGAATTATCATTGCATTGCCCAGTTGGCAATGAGTCTGTCGACTGCAAAAAAGTGACCTGCGTGCGTAAAGATGTTCAACAGCAGAGGGGAGGCACTGTCTCAAACCACACGCATCGATGAAGAACCCCGCCCTTACAGGTGGGGTCTCCTTACAATTCAAGCTGCGCTTGACCCGCCTCCTGCTCGCCCTGGTGCCGCACATACTGCCGGATGGTGGCCTCGTTGATGCCAACCGTGGCAGCGAAAAACTCTCCTGCCCAGCCCCCGCCACCGTCCCAATACACTTTGCTCAACACGTGCGGGAATTTCTCTCTCAGCCTCCGACTGGGCACGCTCTTCAGGGTCTCCACGACCGTTGAGACCGCGTACTTCGGCGGAAGCTCCCTGTTCAGATGGACATGGTCCTGTTCCACCTCTCTCTCCTCAAGAAACCAATCGGGGTGAAATCCCCGCACTGCCCGGAGGACCTTCTTTAAATATTCCGCTATCCCGAGCACGAGAATGTTCCGCCGTTACCGCGTCACCCACACCAAATGGTACTGGGGTTTGTAGACCACATGCGCCTGTCGATGGAGTTTCATCAACGGTCATCAGAGCACCAGACGAGCAACAGACGGCTCCCTGCTCACACCCCCACCCTTCCAGGTTGGAAACTCCCACGCAATTAGACAAAAATCGAGCGAAACACGTCGATCACCATCTCGTACAGTTGCTGATTCAAGCTGTGGGGTTTGGGAGGAGCCGAAAGCGAATCGGCAAGCTTGGCGATATCTTGTTCACATGAGGGATCGCAAATCAGACAAAGCTCCTTCACCTGTTGCGGAAGTCGACCCGCAAGTTTTGGATGTATTATGACATGGCATCCCGCCGCAAGACCATCAACAACGGTGGTTTTAAACCCAAAACCCAATGGCGTCAACACTGCTACTGCACGCGACTGACATAGCAGGTCCCATGGCTCTTGGCATTCACGCACAATCTCGACCGCTTCGCTCACTTTCGGCACCTTCCAGTGCCATTGGGACCACCAAGTTAAGAGATATGACCACTTCTCACCCAGTGCACTCGAAAGCTTCGTTGCTAGCATGTTGAAGTTCGTAAGATTTGCAATACCCGATGGATCGAAACTTCCGCCCATGGATACGATGGTGTGCTGCCGAATAGGCCATGCGGGCACGTCGACATGGGGCCGACGATATGGCCATGGAGAATAGTACGGCAGATATCGGATGTAGGCCTTTCCGGGTAACCATCGCCAGTAATTCTGATTATCCCACTCACTAATTCCCAATAACACGTCGGCGGCTTGTCGACAATGTGCATCGCGCCGAGCCCGGTGAACAAACTCATACCATCTTTTTGCGCTCACATATTCCCGTGGTGTCGCTATTATTTTCCGGTGAAAATACTGATACGCTTCCGCATTGTGTGTCCTAACAGTTATTCTTACCTGAGGATGTTCCTTTTTTAGATTTATTAGAAACTCAGGCCACCAGCTATACTCCATCAGTAGATGGGTAACGCCCAACTTCATCTGCTCAAGGATTTGTGTCGGATTGTCCCGTTCAAATTCAATCTCGCGGAAAGCAATTCCAGACCGGCCTAAGGCGAGACGATTAGCTTCAACCGCTTTCCAATTGCCAGCGCCATACTCTGCTTGATTTATGAAATTCGGAACCGCATGAATAAGCATTGCTGAAGGCTCCACCATCATGATCCACCGTCAGCAGGAGCAGACGAATATCCCATCATTTTTCTTACTCGTGTCCGTACCTACTGTCAACGATCATCTGAAATTCCCCCTTCCCGTTGATCGTTGCGGATTCTGGGCCCGACCCTCCGGTCGGACCCCGTGCCGATCGTCGTTCCTGGAACCGTTTACGATGTCGATGTTCTCGTAGACTCCGGGTCCGCCCCTCGAGCGGGCTTCACCAGCCCCGCCTTCAGTTTTTCCCGCAGCCGATAGCTCTTCCCGTTGATGTTGACCGTGATCGAGTGGTGAAGCAGCCGATCCAGAATGACCGTGGCAATCACGGGATTGCCGAACACGTCGCCCCAGGCGCCGAGGCTCTGATTGCTCGTCAGAATGATCGCGCCCCGTTCATCGCGACGCGAGACGAGCTGAAAGAATAGATTGGCGCCCTGCCGATCAATCGGGATATAGCCGCTCTCATCGATGATCAGCCGCTGCGGGTGGGTTAGGAGCTTGAGCTTCTCGTCCAATCGATTCTCGGCCAGGGCTTTGCCGAGACTGGCAATGAGCCCCATGGCCGTGGTGAACAACACTCGCCGGCCTTGCTCACAGGCTGTCCTACCCAGCGCCACCGCCGGATGTGTCTTGCCCACACCCGACGGCCCGAGCAAGAGCACGTTCTCGCCGTGTTCGAGATAGCGGCCCGTCGCGAGCTCGCGCAGCACCTTGGCATCGATCGACGGCTGGAACTTGAACTCACACTGCTCCAGCGTCTTCTGGAAGGGAACCCGGACCATGGCCAGGCGCATGGTCAGATGCTTGGCCCCCTTAGCCCAGATAATTCACGACGCGTGACACAAGAAAACCATCGAGACTCTGAAGTGCGCTATAGGAACGGTGTTCATGCGCTTCTACGTCCCGTGGAGAGGAGACCCGATGGCGACAGAATGCATATCGCAAGTGACGTTCCAATTCTGGGACAAACTGAAACCAACGGTTGGTCCACCGAGCCGGGCGGTTGTTGGGAGAAACCTATGGCCTGTCCAAGTACAGCGGCCACACGGAGCCCGTCTTCGGGGAGATTCTCTACGCCGCCCGGAGTTGGGCGCATCGCCGGCGGGTGATCATCAAGGCCGAGGTTGTCCGGCTGCCGGGGCGCGATCCCCGCTGTAATCTCCGTTTCGTGGTGACCAATCTGCGTGAGACACCCGCCGCAGTCTATGCGCGGGATTGTCAGCACGGCGATGTGGAGAATCGGCTCAAGGAGTTGCATGACGGGCTCGCCTTGGGCCGGACGAGTTGCACTCGGTTCTGGGCCAATCAATTTCGCGTGCGGCTGACGGCGGCGGCCTACGCGTTGCTCCAGGAGGTACGGCGGCGGGCCCAGGGCACCGCCTGTGCCAGCGCGCAGGTCTCCACCTTGCGGGAACGGCTTCTGAAACGAGGGTGTAAGCGTAACTGTGTAACTGGTTATCATGCCTCATCTCTAGAGGAGGGAGGGGTTGATGACCAAGCCAGAGACACAAGCGGATGCGTTGTTGGATGACTTATGACAAGGCTGTGAGTCTCCGGAAGAGATGTTCGGGGAACATGGATTCCTGAAGGGCGTCACGAAACGGTCGGTGGAACGGGCCCTGGCCGCTCAATTGACCACCCATCTTGGATATGCGCCTCATGCCCGCCTGCCGTCGACGTCAGAGAATGCTCGGAATGGTAGTCGTCCAAAGGCGGTCCGGACCGAGCAAGGCCCCGTCGACTTGGCGGTGCCGCGAGATCGGGCGGGGACATTTGAGCCGATCGTGGTCAAGAAACGGCAGCGGCGGCTTGAGGGGGTTGCTGACAACGTGCTGGCCCTCTATGCCCATGGGCTCACCACGCGGGAAAGTCACCGCCACCTCGAAGAATTATCCCGGATTCCGCAGTTGATCTGTCTTGATGTAGAATCAGCGACCAAATTCTCTTGTAACCACAGGAGGTTTGGCATGCGCGTCCGTCCAGCTCCCGCATCACCGCTCTATCCGAAGATTCGCTTTGCCTTCACGGACCATCC
>PHGD01000174.1 GCA_011090425.1 Nitrospira sp. LK70
ACAGGCGCTCCCACACCCCGGTTTTCGACCAGCGATTGTACCGCTGAAATACGCTGTTCCAGTTCCCCTACTGATCAGGCAACTCCCGACAAGGCGCCCCGGTACGGGCAACCCATAACACCCCTTCGATGAAGAGCCGGTTATCGTTGGCCGTCACCCCAACCGTCTCCGTACGTCCCGGCAGCAAGCCTTCAATCTTCCTCCACTGATCATCTCGCAAGACCTGTTTCGCCATGCTTGTTGGCCTCCCCCCAACTACCATAGTGAATCAGAAAATGGAAAGACTGTGAATCCTAATTGTCAACAGACCCTAGAGTAAGTGCGTAACGTTTTGTTTATATAACGGACTGCTCACCAGATATTGTGGTTTGAAGCAAGCCGGACGGATCCTCACACGATTGTAGCCGCGAGAGGCCTTTGAATATGCGAGTTACGTTCGTTCTGCCGTTTGCAGGTTTGCAGGGCGGGATTCGAGTTGTAGCGATTTATGCCAAACGGTTGAAAGAGCGCGGCCATGAAGTGGTGGTAATCTCGACACCCCCGGAGAGTTCCTTCGGCTGGAAGGTAAGGTCATTCATCCGCGGTGGGTGGCGAACTGACTTAATGCCTTCACACTTTGATCATCTCGACGTGGAACACCGCGTGCTCGATAGAGTGAGGCCGGTAACTGACGTCGATGTGCCGGATTCGGATGTGGTGATGGCGACCTATTACACGACCGCATACGGAGTGCTGAGGCTCTCACCATCTAAAGGTGCGAAGGCGATTCTCTTGCAAGGTTATGAACTGCTGAATGGTAAGCCAACTCCCAAGTTAGATGCAACTTGGCGTATGCCGATGCATAAGATTGCGGTGTCGAACTGGCTGGCACAGCTGGCGAGAGATAAGTTTGGCGATGAGACCGCTTCCCTGGTCCCTAATGGCGTAGATCTAGATCAATTCCATGCTGTACCGAGAGACAAGAACTCGGTTCCAACGGTTGGATTCCTGATCCATAACGAGCCCCTCAAGGGGTGCGGGACAAGTATCGCGGCAGTGAAGCGAGTGGTCGAGTCTATTCCTTCGCTTCGGCTTATCTCCTTCGGCGCGGAACATCCGGACTTTGGGCTCCGACTCCCTCGTTTTGGGGAGTTTCACTATCAGCCGCCCCAGGAGAAAATCAGAGATCTGTATGCACAATGTGATGTTTGGTTAAGCACAAGTATCTTAGAAGGATTCTGCTTGCCACTACTCGAGGCGATGGCGTGCAGATGTCCGGTTGTGTCCACACGTGCCGGAGGACCAATCGATATTCTTGAAGATGGGGTTAATGGCTACCTCACAGAGGTAGCTGATGTGGACGCGCTTGCTGATCGCGTCTTGCGCCTGCTGAGATTGCCGCCTGAGGATTGGAGAAAGATGTCTGATGCAGCTTATCGCACTGCGACGCGCTTCAATTGGAATGATGCAACGGTCCTATTCGAAGAGGCATTGGAGCTTACCATAGCGCGTAAGAGACGCGGCGAGATATGAGATTCCAGCAGGACCAATAACCTCTGGAGATCATATGAAGTGACTCATACTAGTGCTTAATTGTGTAAGTTCACGATAGTGTTTCTGAGTTGAGAGCCTTTGACTTCTCTCGTGCGCCACACAAACGGTTTGGCTGTTGGTCCATAGGCGGCCACAAACGCTTCGATGGCCTGACGCAATTCCTCGATGTTCCGAAAGCTGGCACCCTTGAGCGCCTTTCGCGCAAAGATCCCAAACCAGATTTCAACCTGGTTGAGCCAACTGGCCGACGTCGGTGTGAAATGGAACACGACATTGGGGTGTGCGGCCAACCACGGATCATTCCGTTTGTGAATGCAGTAATTGTCCAGGATCACATGAATGTCTTTGCCCTCGGGCATCTCCGCCATCAGATGATCCATGAAGTCCAGAAACTCCAGGCGGCGCTTGTGCTGAGTGATTTGCGTGTGGATCGCACCGGTCGCGACTTCCAGGGCGGCAAACAGATTCAACGTCCCGTGACGCTTGTAGGTGCTCTTGAACCCGCGGACGATTTTGCCATTGTCGGTCTCCACGTACCCGGTCGTCCGCTCCAACGCTTGGATGCGGGGCTTCTCATCGACGGATATGACCAGCGCCTTTTCCGGCGGATTCAAGTACAGCCCCACGATAGCGGCGGCCTTGGTAGAAAATTCCGGATCGGTGCTCACGCACCAACTACGCTGCCGGCTCAGGCAGACGCCTTCCTTGCGCAACACACGCCAGACCGCGTGCACGGAGGTCTTGAGATGCCGGGCCACTGCTGGACCGTCCCAGACGGCATGCCCCTTCGGCGGTGGTGTTTCCAACACAGCCAGCACCTGCTTGCGAAAGTCCGCGCCATACTGCCGCGGCTTACCCGAGCGCGGACGATCCGCCAGACCAGTCAATCCTTCGCGGTCGAACCGCCGTCGCCAATCGATCACCGTATTCGGGCGCACACGCAAACTTCGCGCAATGTCGCTGACCGAGTGTCCTTGCACGCATTGCAGGATGATCTTGGCTCGCTCCACCAGGCGCGCTTCCTGGGTGCGGCTCCGCGCCCACTCCTCCAGCGTCTTCCGGTCTGACTCGGAACAATGCAGCCTGGGTGGCGACTTGGGCATGGTTGGCCTCCTTGCCCAAGACGGTACGGCTTATCGCTTACTTATGCAACTAAGCACTAGTGTAGTGTTTCATGCTGTTCTTGCCTTATCCAAGGCGACCCGAGCCCCGTGCACTTTCGCCAGGATGTCTTGAGCGGATTTCGTCCAGACGAACGGCCTCGGGGCCACATTATGGTGGCGGAGGTACTCCTCAACCGCCCGAATCAACTCCGGCACGCTCCGGAAGACCACACGGCGAATGCGCCGCACCGTCAGGTCACGGAACCAGCGTTCAACGAGGTTCAGCCACGAACTCGATGTGAGAATAAAATGCAAATGGAACCGGGGATGGCGTCGAACCCAGCGCATCACCCGCACATGGGTGCGTGTGGCATAGTTGTCCACGATCAGATGCAGCGCGACATGGGGTGGGGTCTCGGCGTCGATTTTCTTGAGGAACCGGAGGAACTCCTGGTGTCGATGACGCGGCAGGCAATCACCAATGACGCTCCCATCAAGCAGGCTCAGCGCCGCAAAGAGGGTCGTCGTGCCGTGGCGTTTGTAGTCGTGCGTCATCGTGCCACAGCGGCCTTTCTTTATCGGGAGGCCCGGCTGGATACGGTCCAGGGCTTGGATCTGGCTTTTCTCATCGACGCTCAGAGAGGGTGTGCCAGGCTTAGTTGAAAATTGACGAAGCGACTACCTTTGTGGTGCTGTGCAGTGACCGTGAATCAGACAACCATCACCCCACACCAACGAAAGGAGCCGCTTCATGAGCACCGTAATCCGAATCACCGAGGAAGGCAAGGTGCGACCGGTCCGCTGGCGCGCCCCGGATAGGATTCCAGTGGTGGACGACCGGGTGAGCCTGGTGGCCCTGATTCAGGCGGTGATCCCGCTGGGGCTGCAAGCGGTCGGCGATGTCTTGAAGCAAGAAGTGACCGAGCTGGCGGGCGAACGATATAGCCGGACGGGCGGCCAGCCGGGGTATGTGCTCTGGTGTCGGCAGCGGGGCTCGGTCTATCTGCTGGATTAGAAGCTCCGCATCACCTACACCCGCGTCCGGGATCGGCTCCGGAACATGGAGGTGCCGTTGCCCACCTATCAGGCCCTGGGCGAACCCCGAGCGGCGGACGCGGGGCTGTTCCGCAAGGTCCTGCATGGTCTGAGTTGTCGCCGGTATGAAGGCTGTGCCGAAGCGGTGCCGGACGCGTTTGGGCTGAGCGCCTCCAGTGTCTCGCGGCGGTTCATCCGGGCCAGTGCTCAGGCCCTGAAGGCGTTCAGCGAGCGGCGGCTGGAGCAGGACGACGTGGTCGGGCTCGTCCTCGATGGCAAGACCTTCGCCGAGGATCGCATGGTGCTCGCGTTGGGTGTCCTGCGGACGGGCGAAAAGAAGCTGCTGTGGTTCGTCCAGACCGCTACGGAAAACGAAGCGGCCTGTGCAGCGTTCTTGCGGAGCTTGGTGGAGCGGGGGCTGGGGACCGACAGCGGCCTGCTCTGCGTGATCGATGGCGCCAAGGGCCTGCGTAAGGCGCTTGACACGGTGTTCGGCCGCCAGGCCGTGGTGCAGCGCTGTCAGTGGCATAAGCGACAGAACGTCCTGGCCTATCTGCCAAAAGGCCAGCAGGCGGCGTGGCGCCGGCAGCTGCAACAGCCCTATGAGCGGCTCACGTACGCCGAAGCCCGGGCCGCGTTGCTGGAGTTGAGGCGTGAGCTGCAACGGGTCAACCGCTCGGCCGCGATCAGTTTGGAGGAAGGCTTGGAGGAGACGTTGACGCTGCACCGGATCGAGGTCTTTGGTGCCTTGGGGCGCAGCCGCAAGACCACCAACTGCCTGGAGTCGCTCAATGCCCAACTCGGACAACTGACGGACAAGGTGGACCGCTGGCGTACGTCGGATCAGAAACACCGCTGGGTCGCCATGTCAAGGCCGATATTGGTTGTCCGCAAATCACCGATCTGAGATGTCCACTTTGCACCGATGAGATTGTCCGATTGCTGTGCTCAGATCGCGGCATCGGTCGTCCCCTCCTCAGTGGCCATGACGGTCCGCCGACCCAGAAGCCCGGCCTTTCGCTTCTCCCGTAGGCGGTACCTCTCGCCCTTGATGTTCAGCGTCGTCGCATGGGGCAGGAGCCGAGCC
>PHGD01000175.1 GCA_011090425.1 Nitrospira sp. LK70
GATCATGTCATCGATGCTGAGGCGAGAGAGCTGTTCCGGCTGGATGCCTTGCAAGGAGACCATCTGAGTCGTCACGGCTCGCGAATCTTTTAGCCCTGCCACGCCGACGGCCTGTGCTTTGATCCCCAATGAAGACGAGAGGCGGCGGACCAGATCCGGCGTGGAAAGCCCACGTTTAGTGATGGTCACGTACAGATGTTCGCCTTCCCCGCAAGGAAGATAGAGCGGCCGTTCTTCAACTTGGAAATCTTCGAGCAGGGTGCGGATTTGTCCGCCGATTCCGGGCAGGTCGCCGGTGAGGTAGGGGTCGATTGGTTGCGTCACGCGTATTCCTTCATCGAAATCATGGTTGCCTACGAAAATGTGTCGTCAAATCTGGTGGGAACCAACCCCCATGGTATACTTTTCTCGCCCATGCGGAAACGATCAGGCGAAGGGCAGGATGCGGAATGAGCAGGCGACGAACGGTATCATGGCCTGATCGCGCGCGAGCATTCATCGGTCATTGCTTAGGACAGCCGCTCTACCGACTGTTCAGTCTCGTCCCTCATTGGGAATGGGGTTTGTCGGATCATGGCGTTTCCGTCCTCACTCAACCACATCCGCCCCTTGCCGGTCGCCGTGCGGTCCATTTGACCGATCTGCATGTTGACCGATACTGTGCGCGTCATGATTGCATCGTGAAGGCGGTGCAGGAGCTGCAGCCGGACTGGATTTTCATTACCGGAGACCTGCTCAATGTCCCCGAAGGCCTGCCTCATCTATTCCATTTTCTTGAACGGTTACGCACCATCGCACCCCTGTACATGACATTGGGCAATCACGACCATTATAGCGGAGTGCCTCTGTCACAGTTTTCTGAACTTGCCGATCGACACAAGATCACGCTGCTGGTGAACCAAAGTACCGTCGTTTCAACCGGCAGGGGAGAGCTGGAGATCGTCGGTGTCGACGATCCCTCGCTCCACCGCGCCGACCTTGGATGTGTCCCGCCTCGCACCGACTCTCGCTTTACGTTGCTGCTGGCCCATGCACCGAACATCCTCGACTATGTCGAACCGCATCATGCCATTGATTTGATTCTTTGCGGACACAGTCATGGTGGGCAGTGGAGGGTGCCGGGCATACCCACCTTCTGGCTTCCTCCTGGATGCAATGGCCGCGTGGCGGGTTGGCACGAATCAGGGCAACACAGATTGTATGTTAACCGAGGATTAGGTTGGTCCTTCCTCCCATTTCGCTTGAACTGCCGACCTGAGATTGCGGTGATTGAGTGGATTTAAGAATAGGCCGGGCGGCAGGCCATATGATCGTCACTCTCGCATCCGTTCCAGTGCCTCCCTGGCTCGGCTCCTGACAGTTTGATCCCAATCCTGTTCCATAACGGTCTTCAGTCGTTCGCGCGTTTCGGTTGCCCGTAGCCGCCCAAGTCCCAATGCTGCGCAGGAACGCACATAGGCATGGTCATCTTCCAAGGCCTTCACAAGCAGCGGCACTACCGACAGGTCTTGCAACGCCCCCAAATGACTCGCGGCCATCCCTCTGATGTGATGCTGTTTATCCCCCAGCGCTCGTTGCAACGTTGTGGCAAACAGCTCCTTCAGGGCAGGTATGGCTGATTCAAGCCCATCGATTCGGTACCCGTTGAGTTCAAGCAAGGCAAAAGCAAGCTCAAGCCTCTTCTCCCAGGCAGCTTCTTGCTCGAACAGGGTCAGGAGCCTGGATCGTTCCCGCGTTCTCTCGCTGCGGTGACGGAGCGCCCTTATAGGAATGAACAGTAGGACAGCAAGCGCCACAGCGGTTGCCGCCATGGGCACTGCCTGATCGACGATATAGTCCTGTGTATCGATCGATAACCGTTTCCAAATCCACACCGCGGTCACGATAAGCACGATCAGAACGACAAGCCATGCAGGGTTGATCTGCCCTTGTTCGTGACGCTTCGACATAGGTGAAGGATCATACGAACGCGATCGATTGGCCGTCAACGAATGGATGCTGCCCCAGGTTCTGAGCCTTCCTTTCCCTCCTGCATAATTGACATGCAATTGCGGCACTAGTCATACTCTTTTGCAATCATCGTCGGAGAGGTCGGCAAGGATTATGGAGAATCATCCTCAGACTAGCGCCATACGACGCGTGATGGTCGGGACGGACCGATCCAAAACGGCGGATCATGCCGTCCGGTGGGCCGCCGAGTTCGCCAACCGCTACGGGGCAGAGCTGTTTGTGGTGCAGGTGATCGTGCCGCAACACCCGACCACCACAGAATACGGCGCAGCTGAGCAGACCAGGGCCTCTGCCGCCAATGACGAGCTGGCTCATCTCGTCAGGCAGCTGGCCGGAGAGAGCGGGCATGCCGTTGTCGCCATAGATTCCGATCCGGCATTGACGATCGTCCGCGCCGCCGAGCGTGAAGCCATCGATGTCCTGGTGGTCGGTAATTCGGGCATGGCGGGACGGAAGGAATTCCTGCTCGGTAATGTGCCGAACCGCATCAGTCACAATTCCCATTGCACCGTCATTATTGTGAATACCCTCCCGTCCGCTGGTGAGTCGATTCCCGAATCGTCGCGAATGCCTCACTCGCAGGGTGAACCTCAAACTCCTGAGCCTCACCTGGGTGGACGAGCCATACACATCGCGATGGTCATGGGGAAGCATGGCTTGAAAGAACTGTTTGGCCAATCCGAGGCATCGGATATTTCCACTCGCCGCCAGGAGGCCACGCGCCTACGGGCCGCGTTAGAGGAACTGGGACCGACCTTCTCGAAGCTTGGACAAGTATTGTCGACGCGGCCGGACCTTCTCCCTCCGGAATACATCGAAGAACTTACCATGTTGCAGAGCCATGTCCCCCCTATGCCCGAAAGCGAGGTTGTTCGGGTCGCCGAGCAAGAATTAGGGGTGCCGTGGGAGGATGTGTTTGAGTCCATCGACCCCAAACCACTCGCCGCCGGGACCATCGCCCAGGTCCACCGGGCCACATTGGAGACCGGTGACCGAGTGGTCATTAAAGTGCAACGACCCACTGCCCGAGCCGACATCGAACAGGATCTTGCCCTGCTCGAAATATTTGCTCAAAAAGTCGGGCAACGTCCGGCTCTCAATCAAGTCGTGAATATGGAGACCGTCTTCAAGCACCTTTCCACGTCGCTCCACCGGGAACTCGACTTCCATCAAGAGATCGGCAACATCGACCAGATGCGGACAGTTCTTGCAGATTATGATCGTCTGGCTGTGCCGGTCGTCCACCACAAACTGTCGACATCGCGACTTTTGGTGATGGAAGAGATTCAAGGTATTCCAATCGCTCAGGCACCGGACGGTCCGGATCGGATCGAAGCGGCCCGCCAGCTTTTGGAAAGTTACTACAAACAGATCATCGTCGATGGTTTCTTCCATGCCGATCCTCACCCAGGCAATCTCATGTGGTGGAAGAGCCGCATCTACATTCTCGATTTTGGGATGGTCGGTGCCGTCGATACCAATGTGCGCGAGCATCTCTTGTTGTTGCTGATGGCACTGTGGAAAGAAGACGTTGTCTTTCTCAGCGATGTCAGCCTGATGATGACTGGTTCTCTGGACCGCAGTGATCTGGATGTACCACGGTTTCAAAGCGAGATCGGGGAGGTCATGGCGAAATACCGCAAGGCGGCTCTGGCCGAGATGCAGATCGGGCCGCTGCTGCAGGAAATGAGCGTGATCGGTTTTCGTCATGGAGTACCGCTGCCGGCCTCCCTCACGCTCGCCGCCAAAGCCCTTGCACAGGTACAACTGGCGACGGCCAATCTCGATCCCAAGCTCGATCCCTATGACGTCGCAGGCAAGTTTTTGACGCGTGTCATGATCAAGCGTATGCGGGCTTCCCTTGATCCCAAAGCCCTGGTGTATCAGGCGCAGAAGTTGAAGGTGAGAAGTGAGCGAGTGATTGAAGCCCTCGAACACTTGATCGGTGCTCGACCAGGTCAGAGGCTTGTCGTAAATGTCCGGGCCAATTCGCTCGAGGATATGGTCCGCCGTACAGGGCGGCGCCTCACGCTGGGGCTGACTGCTGCGGCAAGTATTCTTGCCAGCGGCCTTACTGCTACCTCGGCAACCGGCGCTGCCTGGATACCGGTCACGTTCGGCATCGCGGCCGGCGTCCTGACGGTCGGTCTGGTCCTTGATCTGATACGCGGCCGATAAGGACCCAATCCATCAGCCCTGTGCCAACATCAAGGTTTTGCTTCGCCGTTCTTGATCGAACGCAGAACAGCTCTCTCGAGCAGATAGGCGATTACCGACATGCCAAGAGAGATGAGTCGGTATTCTATTTGCTGGATAATGGTCCGATAACCGAGCCTTGTTGCCGAAGAACCATCAGTCATAGAAGTATTATCGATCAACGTGTCACGAGCTGCAAGGAGTAGAGACCCCATGTCATGAGATTCACCAGCTCACGCTTGAGCATTCACTATGGATGATCGAGTCTCAATGTGGCTTGAGCGTCTTGGCCTTGCTCGCTACCGCGAACTGTTCGAGCAGCAGGCCATTACCTGGGATGTCTTGCCTGAGCTGACTGACAGCGATTTGGCGTCGATGGGCATTGTGCTCGGCCATCGAAAGCAACTCTTGCGCGCCATGGCACAGCTGTCCCCAAAGGGGGAGAGCGGTACCGCGACCAGTTCATCTATTACCACCTCGAAAGACACAACGTCGTCCTCTTCGAGCCACCTCGAAAGACACAACGTCGTCCTCTTCGAGTCGAGACCAAGCAGAACGGCGGCAATTGACCGTCATGTTTTGTGATCTCGTGGGTTCGACGGCGCTGGCTCG
>PHGD01000069.1 GCA_011090425.1 Nitrospira sp. LK70
GATGGAATGTACATCGCTGAGTGCCCGGCTATTCCAGGATGTGTCAGCCAAGGCAAGACGGAAGCAGAGGCACAAGCCAATGTGCAGGACGCCATCAAGCAATGTCTTGAAGTGCGTTCCGAGATGGGGATGCCGCTGACCATCCTCACTCGCCAAGTGGAAGTCATCGCATAATGCCGCCGGTTCCCCTTCTTTCTCCTTCCGACGTCATCAAGATGTTTCAGCGCCGTGGCTGGCAGATAGTTCGTCAGAAAGGCAGTCATATCATCATGACGAAACCAGGCCACATTGCCACTCTTTCGATACCAAATCACCCGGAAGTGGCACGAGGCACGTTGCGCAGTCTTATTGCAAAAGCAGGACTGACAATCGAGCAGTTCCTCGACGCCTCGAACAAGTAGGGCAGGGTTCAACGCTGCTCAAGAGAGGCATCCCATGGCAGAAGTCATAGACATCCTGAGCCTGGTCCCGCAATCCTTGAACCTGCGTTCCAACCATCTGTGGCTCGATTACGACGACGAAGCGGATGTGCTGTATATCAGCTTGAGAAAACCACAACGCGCGACCGACAGCGACATGGTAGGGCGCTTCATCTATCATTACGACGGAAAAGAACTGGTCGGCGTCACTGTCCTCCATGCCAAATCCAACGCGGGGGCAGACGCCGCCTAATGACAGTCGATGGGGTTGGAACCGTTACGCTCTTCTTAACCACCGCATCAGCTCGGACTGGCAATTCCGCTCCGCTTCATTGCCGGTCAGTTATGGGGCTACACTCAACTGCCACTGTGGCATCTACGAGGTGAGCTGCGCCTGCCGGTGAGCCATGGGGTCATTAGGGCGCACTTATGGCAATGAATAATTCAGAAGAACCCGATGCTTTTAGTCAAGGATTCCACGATATTCCTGATGACAGGACGCTTCGTTCCATGTCATTTATCAAATTGGCCGAACTTTTATCATCGTGTGAGAGAGGGACAACAAAATACATTGTCGTAGATCGTGAGGTGTTTCGTCGCAAGAGCCGAGATCAAATGTGGTCAACTCTCCTTGGCGCTGTCATCGGTGGGGCTTGCACCCTCGCTGGCGCGTATATCGCGGTCAGGTACTTACCCGCCCAAACGGTCGAGGTTCATTGCGAAAACACCTCCCAATCTATGGAAGAAATTCTCAATACAAGTGTCACAAAGAGACCACCGCAAATGACGGTCAGTCCACCAGAAAATCCTGTGCGACAGCCACTGAAAGAGACGCGTAACGCTGAGGTTATTGACAGTAAGAGTACCAAACAGTAGGACGGACATGCGCTCCAACTCCTCGCCCCACCGGACCCACTCTGCGGCGGGCCAGCGAGCATGTACGTTGAGACGCTGTCCGATCCACAAAGGAGTACCGATGCCTTGCCACTTCTTGAAGGTCGGCTGCCGCCACGAAGACCCCAATTGGTTCTTGTGTAGGCACAGGAACGATGTTGTTGGGGATCACGGTCATGAAGTAC
Source organism: Nitrospira sp. LK70 (assembly GCA_011090425.1). Classification (GTDB taxonomy): domain Bacteria; phylum Nitrospirota; class Nitrospiria; order Nitrospirales; family Nitrospiraceae; genus Nitrospira_D. Next base: position 1,499 of record PHGD01000069.1, read on the forward strand.
GTGGCTGAATTTCGCAATCGCCCAGTGGCGACGGCGTTGGCGGAGTTCCCCTGGCGTTATACACGCTGGATGCTTCTGTGTTGCTCATCGATCCCGAGATCGACGTGTCTCCAAGGAGGCAGCATCCGGCCTTATTGCAATCGGCGCAGGATACTCTGTAAAACGGTTTTCCGTAGCTTAAGGTCTTCACGGAATTCTTGGTTCTCCGTGTCGACAATCTCTGCGCCGAGATCAGATACGGTACCCTAAAGCGCCCAGATCAAGATATCCTGTTCGTTCGGCTCCAGCGATAGCTGCGTCATAAGCCTCCCCTTTTCCGCAACATTTTAGCAGCCGCGTCTCCGCAACTTCTTCTGCAACTCGATTGCAAGCTCATCCGGGAAGGGGTCGCAATTCTCTCTCGTAACTGTTACGAGGCGGCAGTCAGGCCTCTGTTCCACCAGTTGGATAACGCTCTCGACATACAGGGCAATCGTTGCGACAAGGGTTCTTGGTCCGCCTAACAACAACATGCCATTGTCGATAAGTCTCCAGGATCGACAGTCCATCTTGCAGATTTCATCGATGATGATCAGGGGAGCCAGGGAGTCTCGGAGGTCCAGCTCCTCCACGAGACACTCGAATCCTCCGAAGTCAACACCATAGCGGCCAACATCGTAGGGTCCAAGATGCCGGATGTGGGACGAGATCAGAAGGACGGAAGTTCACCTCCCTGGGCGAGACAATCTGCCTCGCCTTAAAACGGCATCAAACCATGCATGTGTCGTCGCCCATCGTCGAGGTGGCATGTTGATCATTCGGCGGAAGAGATTCCACTCACCTCCTGCAACGGTCTTGTCATGGATCTTACCTCTGAGGCCCATCAATGAAGCAGGAGAGTTTCTTCCCAGGACAACCTACGGCTTCCCTTGTTTCCTCAGTATGCGCGCAACACGCCACGTCACCCATCCCATGTACAGGAACAACATGAAGCCCAGCAGCTCGAAGAGATGGACGAGATGCCATCCCTCGCCCTCGACCACTTCGACTTCCATGATGATCAGCAAGATGGTTGCAAGGAGAAACACGAGCACGTGTTTGCGGGGCATCGTGAGGACCTCCCGCAGGAATGCCCTGAGCCACCCGCGCCCATCCTCCATGGTCAATGTCCTCCTCTGCTTATGAGGCTGAGTTGGTGCAGATTGAGTGCCACAGAGTTTCGGTTCTTCTGTCGGCTCCGCAGGGGCAAGAAGGGTGATGTCCAGAGCGAGTGACGCCCGGCGATTCTTGAGACGGCCTCAGACGGGAGCAAGGCGTTTGTAGCGATTCGGGACAATGCCGTCCAGCTTGCTGCCGCCTTCTGCTACGCCTTTCTGCCTTTTGAGGGGCATGGCTTAGGATTCTGACCGACAACTCAAGCTGAATTGGAGAGATTTCCACATAACAATCGAACCGACCAATGGCATTGGCCTTGCTGTTTCAGAAAACATTCAGTGGTGATGCTGGAGAAGCTGCCATGAGGGTAGCCGACTCTATTTCGAGCGTACCTTTGGCCGGAAAGCTCTAACGGTCCGGCAATCGAGGATGTGACGTTATGACGAAACCGACCAGCTTGCACGAATTTTCACCGGGGCTCGCCGGCGTTCCTGCAGCCAAATCCTCGATCAGTTACGTAGATGGCCAGGCCGGCTTGTTGGAGTACCGCGGTATTCGCATCGCAGACATGACCGCCCACAGCACATTCCTGGAAACTTCGTTTCTCCTCTTGTTCGGTCATTTACCCACTCCAGACGAGCTCCACCGGTTTTCACAAGACGTTAGTCACCACCGACGCATCAAGTACAGGATTACAGATCTCATCAAGTGTCTTCCAGAACAAGGGCATCCGATGGATGCGCTGCAGGCGGCTGTAGCAGCACTGGGCATGTATTACCCCGCCAGGCAGGTCTTAGACCCAGAGATTCAATATTGGTCGGCCGTGCGTCTGATCGCCAAGGTCCCTACCATCATTGCCGCCTATCACCGGCTCAGGCGTGGAGATCACGAGGTTCATCCCCGGGACGATGTCTACCATGCGAGCAACTTCCTCTACATGCTGACGGAAAAGGTTCCGCACCCCTCATTGGCGAAAGCGCTGGACACCTGCCTCATTCTCCACGCAGAACATACTATGAACGCCTCCACCTTCAGCGGCATGGTGACGGCCTCAACCTTGGCTGACCCGTACAGCGTCGTCGCCTCTGCCATAGGGACTCTCAAGGGGCCTCTGCATGGAGGGGCCACGGAAGAGGTCGTGCACATGCTGGAAGAAATCGGCTCGCGCGAGCGGGTCCGGACCTATCTTGAGAAAAAGCTGGCCGCTAAGCAGAAGCTGATGGGGTTCGGTCATCGGATCTACAAGGTCAAGGATCCCAGGGCTACCATCCTTCAGAAGGTGGCCAGAGGTCTTGCCGAAGAGGGCGGATCGTCCCCACTCTTGGATCTCGCCGAAGAAGTTGAACGAGTGGGAGAGGAACTGCTCCAGACAAAGGGCATCCATCCCAATGTCGATTTCTACTCAGGCGTGCTTTACAAGACCATGGGCATTGATCCTGACTTCTTCACCACCATATTTGCGATGGCCAGAATTTCAGGGTGGTTGGCTCACTGGCTGGAACAGATCAAGGACAATAGGCTCTTTCGCCCAGACCAGATTTATGAAGGGTCGCATGGCCAAATCTATGTCCCCATTGATCGCCGGGTGAGAGGAGTAGAGCGAAATCGCTCCCTATGACGATGGTGCCGACAATGGTCATGCCGACCGGACGGTTCGACGGGTACCTGGGCGATAAGCCCCAGGATATTGAACGTGAACGATGAGGCTGACGTCCTCACACGCTGAGGTGCATCATGAGAATTCATATTCCCTTCCTTTGTGCATCTGTCGTCATGGTGGCGCTGTTCGGTACAACTCTGGCACCAATCTCGATACAGGCCCAATCCAAGATCCAAGAAGGCCGCGAGCAACAGATTGAGATTGTCATCGAGGATCGTACCTTCTTTCTAGCCAAAGGTGGGCCCATTCAGATAGGGACACCTCTCGAGATCATTGTGGAGAATCGTGACAATGTACGCCACGGCTTTGCGTCATCGATGCTGAGCGGGCTCCTCGTCTCCGGGGAAGACGATCAGATCGTGACCTATGGGAAGGGCGTCGAAGGATTCTACGTGAATCCTGGGAAGACTCTGGTGATCCGGTTCACCACTGAAAGGCCGGGGAGCTTTGCTTTCCACTGTGATATCCATGAACGGATGAAGGGGGAATTGTATGTGCTGGAGGTCCCCACCGCATAGAAAGAAGGCACCGCGCTATGCCTTCGCAGCAGCCGGCCGTTCACCTGCCGGTGCTTCTTCTTCACGGTTTTGATCGACCCCGCCTGTACAATGCGGGAGAGGGGCTCCGGTGAACATGACCATCGCGTCGAAAATCGTGCGGCGAGTCGCCACCATCGATGCGAACAAATCCGTTCTCGAGGCGGCCGAACTCATGACCGAGGAATTCATTGGCTCTGTGGTTGTCACGAATGCTTCGGGGATTCGAGGTCTGTTCACGGAGCGTGACCTGATGATGAACGTAGTCGGGAGAGGGAAAGATCCGGAAAAGGTCAAGATCAAGGATGTGCTGACCGGAGACTCGATCAGGGTCAGTCCGAACGATTCAGCTGGTCGCTGCTTGGATCTCATGAAGGAACACCGATGCCGGCATCTTTTGGTGTTCGAGGGAGACGAGTTCGTCGGCATCGTTTCACTCCGGGACATGGTGACGCTGCTGATCGATGAGAAGGAAGAGTTGATTCAGCACCTGGAACACTATATCGCTTCCTGAGGGGTGCTGTTCCGACCGATTTCCCGGGGATGAGGACCACATATGTTCACGATCATCCTGCATGGGGGGGCTTACGGGAGGGAACGAACATGCCTGGAGGCAGAGGAACCGCACTCCGCTCTCCTCCTCGCCCATGGGCAAGTGCAGGTCGGCGGACATATTCCATGAATCGGATGGGGCTATTCGGTACAACATAATCTGTGAATAGGGTGCCGAGTCCAAAATTTATTATTCGATGGCATTGGCCTTCCTGTGAAGTGAGGGGAAGAGGATACCAATGGGGAGGGAGGCGTTATGAGAGCGACAGAACATTTTGTGAACACGCATGACCCAAAGACATTGACCGTTCGACAAGTGATGGAAAATGACGTCTATACGGTGAGCCCGGATACGAAAGGGATCGCCATCGCGGAAACGATGACCGATCAGAACTTTGGAGCTGTCCCCGTCGTGGAAAAGGATTTCACGCTTGTCGGTCTCGTGTCCGAATTCGACCTGTTACGAGTCATGGAGGAGGGAAAAGACCTTCGTCACATCACAGCGGAAGAGATCATGACCAGAAATGTTGTCACGGTCACAGAAGAGATGCTGGTCACGGATTTGACCCGTCTGCTTCAGGAACGGCATCTCATCCGGGCTCCTGTTGTGAGCGGGAGAACCCTGGTCGGCATTGCATCGAGACGGGATGTCGTTTTCGGCTACTTGAAGGCGACGGCCAAGTATTGGTGGCCGGGAAAGGGGGGCAGCGGATAAGGTGTGCAAAATTGCAAGCATGTGGTCTACGCGGAAGCGCTGGTGATGAAACGCAGAGTCATGAATGGGGGAGGATGGCTTTCCTCCAGCCTCCGGTAGCATTGAGCTCCAGGCTCGCGGGCGGAACATAGGCCTGCCTGCAATCAGAGGCAGCGATGTCCGAGCAGGATACGTCACAGACTCCTGAGATCCTCAGAGAAATTCGCGCCGCCGAAGGGTCCGTTGAGGCAATGCTTCGGGAGGCCGAGCAAGAGGCGGGCGGAATATTGGAACGCGCGCGGGCCGAGGCTGCGTCGTTAGTGGCCGAAAAACGTCGGGGGCTCGAGCAGAAACAGTCCAACAGGCTGGCCGCAGGTATCGCGGAGGCGGAGCATGAGGCTGAGCAGTGGCTCACGAATGCCCAGGCGAATGCGAGCGATGTGAGAGCCCAGTGCATGGGCAGGATCGATGAGGCGGTTGACCTCGTCCTCGGGCGTATCCTGCCTGGTTGGGGCCGGTTCCATGATTGAACCGATGGTGAAGGTCCGACTGGTTTCACCGCGCACTCGTGTGGAACAGGTCACGGCGGTGCTTCAGGAAGTCGGCCTCTTGCACATCGATTCCACCCCCATCGAGGCGGGAGAGATCCCCTTACGCCCTCAAGGGATGAGTAAATGTGTTCGGCAGCGACGAGCTGAGCTGGAACGACTGCACGAAGACTTGCGTCGGCTGCTTCTCCTCCTTCCTGGGGTCCCGTCGAACGAGCGATTGATCGCACAATCCCCTCGACAGCCGGTACTGACTGAAGAGGGCCTGACGCACCTCGCTGATCGGGTACGAGAGATCGGTCGCCATATTGATGACCTCGCGACCAAGCTGAAGACAAGTGAGGAGGAGCTGGCTCTCCTGTCCAAATACGAGAGGGCCTTGGCAGGACTGGCACCGTTCTTACAATTTATCCAGAAAAGCGAGGAATTAGACCATCTCGGTGTGACACTCGAAGAGGGCAAGGAATCGCGTGATCTCCTGCCTCTTCTGCGAGAACTGATGGCCAAGATCACCCATAACCGTTATGAGCTGTTCCATACGAGCGTGGAGGAGCGTGTCTTGGTCGTTCTGCTGGTCTTTCCAAGAGAGTACAGCGTGAAGATACGCGCTCTGCTATGGGAAGAAGGCATCACCGAGTTGCGCCTACCGGCCTCCGTCTCGGACAAGCCTTTGGGAGAGGCCCTGCGCATGCTACTCCAGAAGAAGACAGAACTCCCTCTCGATGCGAACCGCCATCGACAGGAGCTGAAAGAGGCCGCGCTCCGCTGGCGTCTGGAGTTGGTGCAGTACCAGGAGACTGTCGAACGTTGTCTCGATCAGCTCGAAGCAAGCACGCTTTTCTACGAGACCGACATGACGACATTTATCTATGGGTGGGTCCCCTGTTGCGCGCTCGTCAAGTTGAGTCTTCTGATTCAAAACGAATTCGACGGTAAGGTTGTGCTGGAAGAATCTCCGGTTGTTCCCAAGGAATGGGCGGCTGTCCCGGTGGCACTGCGGAATCCCGGCTTTCTCAGACCGTTTGAAACAGTGACCCGGGTCGTGGCCTTGCCGCGATACGGGAGCATCGATCCGACCCCCTACGTGGCCCTGTTTTTCCCCTTGTTCTACGGCGTGATCCTCGGTGATGTCGGTTACGGGTTGCTCCTTCTTGTCGCCGCAGTCATGGTTCGACGACGGTACCGTTCCCATCCCCTCGTTCACGACCTTTCAACCATTTTTCTCTCGGCCTCAGGTTCGGCTATTCTGTTTGGGCTCCTGTTTGGAGAGTTGTTTGGGGAGCTTGGCGAGTACGTCGGTCTGCATCCGGTGCTGAACCGCATGCAGGCGTTCCTGCCTCTTCTCTCCCTCTCCATCGGAATCGGCACGGTACATGTGGTGTTGGGGCTTGCGCTTGGTGCGTACTCGGCCTGGCGGTATGGGAACCGCCAGGACTGTCTGACGAAGTGCGGCGGCACGGTGCTTGTACTGTCATTCATCTCTCTCATCGCAAGCGTCGCTGGAATATTGCCACGAGACTGGATCTCAGCCGAAGTCACGGGCCTACTGTGCGCGCTGGTCATCATCTTCGTGGTTGGAAGGGGCAGCGGAGCCATGGAGCTGCACAACCTCGTCAATGTGCTTTCCTACCTGCGCCTGATGGGGATCGGCGTTGCGTCGGCCGCGCTCGCCTTTGCCGCCAACAAACTGGGCGGCATGGTGGGCAACGTCTTCTTGGGCATCGTCATCGCGGGGATACTCCATGGGATCAATTTCATCTTCGGCATCTTCTCGCCCACCATCCAATCGCTCCGGCTCCATTATGTAGAATTTTTCGAAAACTTCTTTGCGCCTGGTGGCCGGCCATATAAGCCTTTCCGGCATCTCCACCAGGCCTTGCCTGTTCGAGAATGAGGTGGAGGACAACCATGGAGGAGCATCATGACGGAGATCGGACTCATCGCGATCGGGGCGGGTCTGGCAATCGGCCTGGCTGCGCTGGCTACGGGGTTGGCGCAGGCTAAGATCGGTGCAGCGGCGATTGCTGCAATTCTGGAGAAGCCCGAGACCTTCGGGACCATGTTGATTTTGCTCGTCATCCCGGAAACGTTGGTCATCTTCGGGTTTACCGTCGCCGTTCTGATTTTATTCGCCTTGAAGTAAGTCTTTCGATGCCGTACGAGACGCTCATCGACGCGCTGTTGGAAGAAGGGAGAACCAAGAGTGAGGCCATCGTGCGTACGGCGCAGGCCGAGGCCGAGCGGTTGATACATGACGCGCAGCAACAGTGCGAAGTCTTGGACCGTGAGGTAGAAGCAGCCATCCAACGAAACCTGTACATCCAGCGGACAGCGATCCTGGGCAGCACTGGTCTCTCTGCTCGCCATGTCCTGCTCCAGACCAAACGGGAGATCCTGGACGCAGTATGGAGTCATGCCGGTCAGAAGGCCATGAGTCTCACCGGTCAGGCTCGGACGGCGGTCCTCAATGCACTCCTTGACGAAATACTCGCCGCCACCGCTTCTCAATCGCCACGAGTACTCATTGATAGTCGTGAGCGACCATATCTTGAAGAGATCTTGAACGAGCGGGGAATCCCTTTTGAAGAGCAGCAGGGTGATCTCCGGCTTGGGATGAGGCTCGAAGCTGATGTCGAGATCCTCACCAACTGCTTTGCTGCTCGTCTCGCCAAAGCGAAGCCGGACCTGACGATGGAGTTGAACCGACTATTGTTCACCAAAGGGACAGTCCGTGTTCAGCCATCAGCCACGACGTTAAGACGTGGGCGATGACACATGGCCGACTACGCCTACACCAATGCCAGGATCCGTGCCATGGAGGGCCGCCTTCTCAACCGAGGGCAGTATGAATCCTTGTTGGACTGTACGACCTTCGACGGTCTGGTTGGGATCTTGAAGACTTCGCCCTATGCTCATCCGTTGGAGCAAGCGCTTACGGGATACGATCCCACCCATCCCGCTGAGACGGTCGTTCGCATCGATGAAGTGCTCCGGCGAAACCTTACACAGAACCTCACGGCGCTTCGACGCTTCTTCTCCAATCGCTCGCGTGGGCTGATCAACGAGCTGTTCCTGCGATGGGATGTCTACAGTCTGAAAACAGTGCTACGCGGGAAGCAGGCCACCGCGCCGGTCGAAGAAATTCTGGCGACGGCGCTTCCGGTCGGGGAACTGGATGACATCGCTGTGGGGGAACTTGCGCGAGCGCCCACCATGCAAGCCATGGCCCATCTGCTGGAAACGTGGAGACATCCACTCGCCCGTCCTGTCAGAACCGGGCTGAATCTGCTTGGAGAGACCGACAGCCTGGAACCGCTCGAGCATGAACTCGACCGGTTCACTGTTGTGCACACATCCCGACTAGCGGCTGATGGTGATGACAACGACAGAGCCGTCAGGGACTACCTCTTGTTCCTGGTGGACAAGACTAATCTTCTGACGGGGCTTCGCTACCTTGCCGAACGTACCGCTCTTTCGCCCTTTGAGGCCGGTCGTCATTTCCTGAAGGCAAGGGGTCGGTTCACGCGAACCCATTATGAGGCAATCGTGGATGCCCGAGATATGCGGGATGGACTCGCCCGGCTCGCCGGCACCCCTTACGGCTGGCTTGCAGACGCGTTTTCTGATGGAGAGGCCATTTCTCTTCCACTCGTCGAGAGGAAATTGGACCTTGTAAGCCTCCGCAAAGCAGTCGGCCTCTCTCGGCCGGACCCGTTGGGGATCGGTTCGGCGATCTTGTATATCGAACAGAAAACCAACGAGATTCGCAATATCAGAATGATCCTCAGAGGCAAGGCTTTGGGAATGCAGAACGAACAAATTGAGGAGTGGCTGATCATTGGGGAAGGTTACAGCTGAGGTCAACGGAAGGGTTCATGGCGCACCTGATCGTCATCACCGATCCCGACATCGCACTGGGGTTGCGATTGGCCGGCGTCGAAGCGACTGAGGTGAGCGACAAGGGAGAGGCGGCCGAGCGGCTCCTTACCCTCCTTCGAGCGAAGGAACCTGGCATCGTGATCTATAACGACGACTACCGAACGGGGCTTTCTGAGAGAAGCCAGGTCGAGTTGGAGGAAAGCGTGAGCCCGGTCTTCTATGCAATGCCCATCTCCCAGGCGAGAGGCGGGGGTGAGTCTCGAGAGCAGTATCTCGCCCGTCTCCTCCGACGGGCGATCGGTTATCAGTTGAAAATTAAGCGATGAGCGGAACCATCGTCAAGATCTCGGGGCCTACCGTCGTCGCGCGCGGCATGGAGCAGGTCCGCATGTTCAATCGTGTCGCGGTCGGGAGGACAGGATTGCTGGGAGAGGTGATTCGGCTTCGTGGCCCCGAGGCAACGATTCAAGTATACGAAGACACCACGGGGTTGAGGTTGGACGAAGAGGTGACTGATGCCGCAGAACCGCTCCACGTCGAGCTCGGTCCCGGACTCCTCGGTGCCATCTTTGATGGAGTCCAGCGTCCCCTGAACCTACTGGCGACTCAGCGGGGGGACTGGATCGGGCGCGGTGTCCTGTTGCCTGCCCTGTCTAGAGTACGCCGATGGACGTTCACTCCGACAGTCCGTCCCGGGACTGCGGTCGTCGGTGGAACATGCGTGGGTGTCGTACAGGAGACTCCGAAGGTCGAACATCGCATTCTGATACCGCCCGGAATATCAGGAACTCTTGGCAAGATTCAGGCAGGCTCCTATACGATCGAGGAACCGATCGGCTGGCTCAATGGCGACCGTCCACTGACCCTATTGCAACGCTGGCCGGTGCGAAGGCCCCGTCCCGTTGCTGAACGGCTCCCTCCGATCGTGCCTTTCATCACCGGCCAACGGGTGTTCGATATGCTCTTCCCCATCGCCTCCGGCGGAACCGTGATTGTGCCCGGCGGGTTCGGAACCGGCAAGACCGTGGTGGAGCAGACACTCGCCAAGTATGCGAGGGCCGACATCATCATCTACGTAGGGTGCGGTGAGCGGGGCAATGAAATGACCGAAGTCTTGACCGACTTCCCACAGCTGAAAGATCCCACCACCGGCATGCCGCTCATGGAACGTACCATCCTGGTCATCAATACCTCGAACATGCCGGTGGCGGCACGGGAGACCTCGATCTACACGGGGATCACGATGGCGGAATATTATCGGGACATGGGCTATGCCGTCGCCTTCATGGCCGACAGCACATCGCGCTGGGCGGAGGCGACCCGAGAGATCTCGGCCAGGTTGGAAGAGATGCCTGGTGAGGAAGGATACCCCACCTATCTGGCCACCAAGCTGGCCGGGTTCTACGAACGCAGTGGTCGCGTCCGCTGTTTGGGAGAGACCGACCGGGAGGGATCAGTGACAATCGTCTCCGCCATCTCTCCACCCGGAGGAGATTTTTCAGAGCCCGTGACACAAGGCTCGATGCAGATCGCAGGGGGGCTCTGGGCCTTGGACTCGGATCTGGCCCATCGGCGCCATTTTCCCGCGATCAATTGGAAACGGAGTTTTTCCCTCTACACCCAGTCGCTCGATCCGTGGTTTCAGGCGCAGGTGGCCCCGGACTGGCCGCAACTTCGAATCGAGCTGGCAGCGCTTCTCCAGAAAGAAGAGGAACTGCAAGAGATCGTCCAGCTCGTGGGAATCGATGCAGTCCAAGACCAGGAGCGCATCCTGTTGGAAATCAGCCGCCTCATCCGGGAAGAGTACCTTCGGCAAAACGTCTATTCCGACGTCGACGCTGCCTGTCCGCTTGCGAAGCAGTACTGGATGCTCAAAGCCCAGCTGCGGTTTCTTGAATACTGTCAAGGCATGCTAAAAAACGGACATCCGATCGAGCAACTCCTCGCCTCCTCGTTGAGGAGCGAGCTTGAACGGATGAAGGAAACGCCTCCGGACGGTTGCATCCAGCAAGCCCAGGTGATGATTGAGAAGATGCAGCAGGAGTTGAGGTAATGGATGACCTGATCACCCGCGAATATCGGAGCGTGAGCGGCATTGCCGGTCCGCTCCTTTTTGTGGAGAGATTGAAGCAGGCTTCTCTTGGAGAGCGGGTCGAGATCATGGCCCCCAACGGGGAAGCCAGGCGGGGGCAGGTGATCGAGTTGTCTGAACAGCATGCCGTCATCCAGGTCTTGGAGGAAACGACGGGCTTGGGAGTGACCGGGACCCGAGTCCGGCTCACGGAATCGGCCGCCACGATGGATCTCTCGCCGGATCTGCTGGGCCGGCGGTTCAGCGGAGTCGCTGTGCCTCTTGATGGCCTGCCGCCGATTATCCCAGACGTTCGCATGGACATCATCGGGCAGCCCATGAATCCTGTCTCTCGGGACAAACCCTCCCATTTCATTCAGACCGGAATCTCGACGATTGATGCGCTCAACACCCTGGTACGCGGGCAAAAGTTGCCGATTTTCTCCGGCGCCGGCTTGCCGGCCAAGGAAGTCGCCGCCCAGATCGTTCGCCAGGCGAAGGTGCGGGAAGGGGACAGTCCCCCTTCCTCACGGGGACTGTCCCCCTCGCACGGTCCCTTCACCATCGTGTTCGCTGCCATGGGGATTACGTTCCGTGAAGCCTCGTTCTTCCTCAGTGAGTTCGATCGCGGCGGGGTCATGGAGCATGCCGTCCTGTTCCTCAACCTTGCCGATGACCCGACGATCGAGCGGCTCCTGACACCGAGATACGCTCTGACCGCGGCTGAGTATCTCGCATTCACGCTCGGACGACAGGTGCTGGTCATCCTGACCGACATGGCGGCCTATTGCGAAGCGCTGCGTCAAATCGCCACGGCTCGCGAGGAAATCCCTGGGCGACGGGGTTATCCGGGGTATATGTATTCCGACTTGGCCTCCATCTATGAGCGGGCGGGACGGATCAAGGGTAGAGCCGGCTCGATCACGCAGCTTCCCATCGTCACCATGCCGGATGATGATATGACGCATCCCATCCCTGATCTGACGGGGTACATCACCGAGGGACAGATTGTGCTGTCCCGGGAGCTGCATCGCAAAGGCATCTTTCCCCCTATCGATGTGCTGCCCTGTCTATCGCGGCTGATGAACCTCGGGATCGGGCCGGGCAAGACGCGTGAGGACCATCGGTCGGTGGCCGATCAACTCTATGCCTTCTATGCCCATGGGCGAGACATCCGGCGGCTCGCCGCCATCGTCGGCGAGGATGGTCTCAGTGAAGCTGACAGGCTGTTTTTGAAGTTCTCCCAGGACTTCGAACAGGACTTCGTGAACCAAGGATCACAGAACCGCGAGATGGAGGAGACCTTGGACCTCGGATGGAAATTCCTAGGGTATCAGCCAAAGGAGCGGCTGACAAGGGTGAAGCCGGAATTGATTGAGAAGTATTACGGTCAAGACGTGAAACGTGAACCCTTAAACGGGAAGCCCGATTAACGACCAATGGAACCCATCGGACGGACGCGCATGAATTTGCTGCTGCTGAGGCGCAGGATCGAGGTCGCTCAGCGTGGGCTGGCACTGCTCCACAGCAAGCGTGAGGCACTGGTGCGTGAATTCTTCGCCGTGATGGACCGCATGGTTGACGGTCGAGGAGAAATGGAGAGCGTCATGGGGCAAGCGCTCTCCAGCCTCACGTTGGCCCTCAGCATGGAAGGAAGGGCCTCGCTCCGATCGGCCGGGTACGCCGCAAGACGGAGGCTGTCCATCGAGCTGACCGAACGCAACGTGTGGGGTGTCCGATTTCCGGAAGTCCACTACGGCCCGGTGATTCGAGCATTCGATGCCCGAGGCTATGCGGTTTCATGGGTATCCGCACACATCGATGAAACCGCCCGACGGTTTGAACAGGTCCTGGAACTGGCCCTCCGCAACATCTCGGTGGAGATGCGGCTGAAGAAGCTCGGATCCGAGACGAAGAAAGTGACGCGCCGGATCAATGCCCTGCATGAAGTGATGATCCCTGCTTTGACCCGAGAGATCAGGAACATTCGACAGACCCTCGAGGAGCGTGAACGGGAAGACCTGTTCCGGATGAAGCGATTCAAGACCTGAGATGAAAGGGGGCACTATGGACTTTGAACTCACCGATGAGCAGCGGCTGATCAGAGAGACCGTTCGGCGGTTTGCGGAGCAAGAGCTCGCGCCGGAGGCGGCGGAGCGCGATCGCGCCGGACGCTTTACGCCCGAGCTGATCAACCGCATGGCCGAAATGGGTTTCCTCGGAGGCCCGATCCCGAGAGAATACGGCGGCTCGGGTTTGGATTACATCAGTCATGCCATCATCACTGAAGAAGTTGGTCGAGCAGACTCGTCGCTGCGGACGACGTTGTCGGTGCAGGTCTCGCTCGTTGCGCTGAGTCTTGTGCGATGGGGGAATGAAGATCAGAGACGCCGCTACCTCCCGAAACTGTGCACCGGCCGTATGCTGGGCTGTTTCGGCCTCACAGAACCGAACGCCGGAAGCGATCCGGCCTCGATGGAGACCGTCGCCGTGAGGCGGGGAACCGGTTGGGTTCTCAACGGAACCAAGACGTGGATCTCCAACGGAACCGTGGCCGATCTTGCCCTCATCTTCGCGCAGACCGACAAGGCCAAAGGCCATCACGGCATCGCCGCCTTTCTCGTGGAACAAGCCACGCCGGGATACGCGACCAGGCCGATCACCGACAAGCTTGGGCTCCGTGCATCAGATACCGGTGAGTTGATCCTCGACGACTGTTCAGTGCCGGAAACGGCTTTGTTGGGATCGGTCAGCCAAGGATTCACAGTCGCCATGTCAGCCCTGGACAATGGCCGATTCAGCGTCGCGGCCGGTTGCGTGGGAATTATCCAGGGCTGCCTCGACGCCTGTACAGAGTACGCCAAGACGCGCCACCAGTTCGGGCGGCCCATCGGGAACTTCCAACTGGTGCAGGACATGATCGCCCGCATGGCGGTGGACCTGGATGCAGCGCGGCTGCTCGTGTTTCGAGCCGGGCATCTGAAGAACCAAGGAGTCCCCAATACGGTCGAGACATCCATCGCCAAGTATTTTGCCTCCGAGGCGGCGGTGCGGGCTGCAACCGATGCCGTGCAAATTTTCGGTGCCTATGGGTACTCCGAAGAAGCCCCTGTCGCACGGTACTATCGCGACGCCAAGGTGGCCACGATCTATGAAGGCACGTCGCAGATCCAGAAACTCTTGATCGGCTCGCATCTTCTGGGGATGAGAGCATTTACTTAACCCCAATCTGAATACAACAATTCGGCTGTCGGTTTATTCCGCGGGTCCTGCCATGGCGAACAGCCCCACCGTGCTCACTCCACCCATCCTCCAGCGGGGCCCTTCCGTTGCGCGCGGTGGGGCGCCCCGTTCGCCACGTCACTCGCAGCGTTTATGCGATCTGTTGTCAAAATTATTTCGGCTTAGGGTTAACTGAGGCTCACGCCGATCACTCTGCTTTCAACTTTTTCACTTCTTCCGTCAGGAGGGGGACAATCTCAAACAAATCTCCCACGATGCCGTAGGTCGCGAGTTTGAAGATGGGCGCGTTGGGGTTATTGTTGATCGCCACGATCGTGCGGGCGGAGGACATTCCGGCCAGATGTTGAATGGCCCCTGAAATGCCGCAGGCGACATAGAGTTGCGGTGAGACGGTTTGCCCGGTCAGTCCAACCTGGTCGCTATGCGGCCTCCAGCCTGCATCCACAACTGCGCGCGACGCTCCCACGGCTGCTCCCAGCGCTGAGGCGAGGTCCTCAAGCAGCTTGAAGTTCTGTGGTTCTTTGAGCCCTCTGCCTCCCGAAACAATGATCGTGGCCTCGGTCAATTCTTTCTTTCCTCCGACTGTCTGCTGTATTTCGTGAACCCTCGCCATCGGTCGTACACTTTCGTATGAGACGGTGAGCCTTTCAACGGAAACAACTGGTGTGGGATTAGGCTTCAACGGCGAGAAGACGCTTGGGCGGAGTGTCACAATCTGCATCATCGGCCTCTTTGCCTTCACGATCGCTCGCAGTTTTCCTCCATAGATCGGACGGGTGGCTATCAATGAGCCGCCTGCCTCCATCTCCAGCGCCACGCAGTCCTGCATCAGTGCGCTCTTGAGCCTTGCCGCCAATTTGGGAGCGAGGTCCTTTCCCATCGAGGTGGCACCCATCATAATAGCGACCGGCTCAAGCGCCTTGGCGGTATCCGCCACGATCGTCGTAAAGAGTTCGGACGAATAGTACGTCAGCGCAGGGTCTTCTGCGAGCAAGATTCGCGAGGCGCCGTGATCGGCAAGCTCTTGTGTGAGGGAGCCGACTGAGGAGCCGACAACAATCGCGACGACATCACTGCTGGACATCTTGCTCAGGCGACAGGCCTGGCCTAAGGCTTCCAGCCCAACTCTCTTCAGTCGACCATCGCGTTGTTCGCAGAAGACCAGGATCGGGTTGGCCATTCCCTCACTCCTCACGGGTCATGTCAGATCACCTTCGCCTCTTCATGGAGCAATCTGACGAGCTCTTGGACCGCAGCAGCGGCATCGTCTGGGATGATCCGGCCGATCGGTCGCGGTGGGGGCGGTTCCAGCCGAACAAGCTTCAGTTCCGCTCCCCCTGAGCCGACTGCTTCCGAGGCTATCTCGATCGTCTCCCGATTCCAAACCTCCAGGAGCCTCTGCTTGGCATTCATAATTCCAGGCAACGAAGGATATCGAGGTTCGTTGAGGCCTTTCTGGCAGGTAATCAACGCCGGCAACGGCGCCTCCACCACTTCAATGCCTCCCTCGATCTGCCGATGGGCGACGACGGTCTTGTTTTGCCGATCGACTTCCAGCTTGTTCACGACGGCGACGTGTGGAATACCGAGCAGCTCTGCGACCTGAATGCCTACAGCTCCATCGTCGTCGTCCACCGCCTGTTTGCCGAACAGGAGGAGATCGAAGGACAGACGCCTGAGCGCCGCCGCCAGCACCAGCGCGGTGGTATAATTATCGCCGCCATCGAAAGCCGGGTCGCTCAACAAGATCGCTCTGTCGGCGCCCATCGCCAGACAGGTCCGCAAGGCTTGCTCCGGATTCTGAACCGCATGCGAGCGCAGCGACAGCACCGTCACATCACCAGAGCCAAGCCGTTCCCTGATCTGCAGTGCTTCTTCAACGGCGAATTCATCGTAGGGATTCACGACGAAGGTGAGGCCTGCTCGTTCGATGTCCGTCCCATCTCGCGTCATAGCGAGCTTGGACTCAGTGGCTGGGACTTGCTTGATACAGACGATGAGCTTCATGGGCTCCTGGGTGGCGCGGCCCTCAACTATCAGCCCTCAGCAATTCACAGGCATTACAGTCCCTGATAACGCGGTCCTCCCTCAGCGGGAGCCCGCCAAGCAATGTTTTGTATGTGATCACCGGAGATGACGTCGACGGGATCCTTGATCACACAGGTCTTGCAGTGCACACAGTTGGCGAAGTTGATCTGAATGCGGCTGGTGGCTCCTTCGCCGACCAACTCATAGACCTTTGCGGGACAAAAATGCGTGCAGGGCGCGTCTCCGAATCGAGGGATGCAGTCCGTCACACATCGCGCAGGATCGAGGATCCGGATGTGCGAAGGCTGATCCTCTCGATGTTGCGTGCCCGAATGATATACATCGGTCAGCTTGTCGACCAGCACTCCGGCGTCGTACTGTGCCGGATCCTCAACCCACCGGCCCCGAACCGCTTGCTCAAGCGGCCGCAAATGTCTGAAATCCTCACGGACACCTCCCGGTTTGGCTGGACCGAGTCCGGTCCACATCGTTAGTCCTCCGAGGAGCAGGCCCGGCAGACGACCATAGGCAAAGGCCCGTCTGAAGTTCCGCACCTGATACAAATCCTGCATGACGTAGGACGAGGCCAGTCTGGCTTCATAGGACGAGAGCTCAGAGGCGGAGCAGTCGTTTCGCAGCAGGGCATCGAACATCGTCTCAGCCGCCAAGATCCCGCTTTTCATCGCATAGTGGATGCCCTTCAGATAGGGAACATTCAGCAACCCAGCCGAGTCGCCCACGAGCAATGCGCCGTCAACATATGGTCGAGGAACGGCAAAGTAGCCGCCCTCGGGAAGCGTCTTGGCTCCATACGCGATCACCTCGCCACCCTTGATGAAGCGCTGAATGAAGGGATGCTTCTTGAGCCGTTGGAGCTGGACCTGGGCATCCATTTGCGGATCATCCCAATCCAGCGCACAGACTATTCCCACCGCGAAGAGATTGTCATCGAGTCCGTAGCAGAATCCTCCACCGAAGACACGAGGGCCAAGCGGGTAGCCGATCGTATGAACCGCGAGACCGGGCGATCCTCCCGACTTCACGCGTATCACCTCTTTGACACCCAAGGCGTAGGATTGAGGATTACGACTCTCACGTAGCTTGAACTGATGGATCAAATCCTCGGCCAGGGTCCCATAGGGGCCTTCGCCGAAGACCGTGATCTTCGCGTGGATGTTCGTGCCCGGTTGGTAGTTGGCTTTCCGACCACCATCGCCATCGAGTCCCTTGTCCCCTGTTAGGACACCACGGACTCGCGCGCCGTCGTAGAGGATCTTGACCCCACAAGTCTCGTGAAACAGGTAGAGGCCGGCGGCTTCTACCAGCTCGGCAAGCCAGAGGTTCAGCTTCTGGAGGGAGCCGATGTAGCAGCGATCCTGTCGATAGGAAGGTGGAATCAGTACATTGGGCAGCCGAACATTCCCGTCGGTCGTCAGATATTGCAGGCTCTGCTGAGTCACGTGGAGTGAAAAAGGAAAGCCGCGATCTCGATAATCCGGCAGCAATTCTTCCAGCGCGATCGGGTCGAAGATGGCACCAGAAATCGCATGTGCCCCGACATCGTGCCCCTTCTCGATCAGCGCAATTCGCGGCTCAAGTGGAGGACTCGATGTATTGCCGGCGGAGACCTGCTCGTTATGGCTTGCGATCAACTGAGTCAGGCGAAGCGCCGCCGAGAGGTTGGCCGGCCCTCCACCTACGAATAGGATATCCACCGCAAGGATCTGACGGTCTTCACCCATGGACAACTTTACGTCCTGCTCAGCCTTCGGAGGGTGGGTGAAATGTCTCCCGGTTCCAGTACCACCTCAATGAGTGATACCCCGGTCCGATCACATGCCTGCTGCAGTGCGATCCTGAACTCCTCCGGGTTGCGTGCACGCGTGCCCTCGGCTCCCAAGGCTCCGGCCACCGCCACATAGTCCCAGTGATGGATATCCCACACCGCGCTCGTTCCTCTCAACACCTCCAGACTGCGGTACCCTCCGTTGTTGAGCACCACGACCACGGCGTTCACTCCGTAGCGTACCAAGGTTCCGATCTCCATGCCCGTCATCTGGAAGCCGCCGTCGCCGACCAGTGCAATTGGTCGACGATCGGGCGCGGCCAGTCCCGCGCCCAGAGCGGCAGGCACGCCGAACCCCATGCTGGCGTAGTAGCCAGGATTCAGGATCGTTTCGGCGTTCAACGCAACCGCGCCGAACAAACAATCGCCGGTATCGATCGTGAATGTGTAGCGTCGATCGTCCAGACGACTCAATTCTGAAAAGACGGCAGCGACCATAGACCTGCTCTCCACGCCGGGCGGTTCCGGCAGATAGTCGTTGCGAAACTCCCGTGGTTTGATCCTGGAGGACTCCAGCAAGGACCTCAGGACCTCGGCGAGCCCGACCTGCTGATAGCGATGCCGGCTGACAATGACCTCGTCGGGCAACACCTGAATCAAGGTCCCGCGGGCGATCAGGCTCGTGAAGCGTCCGGTCTCGGTGTCGGTCAGCCAGACCCCCAGCATGACCAGGCAGTCCGATGCTTCGACCATCTGCCGCGCATAGGGATGCCCGGCTGCTCCCATGTAAGTCCCGATAAAGTTCGGATGGTGCTCGGGAAAGACCGCCTTCCCCATGAACGAGGTGGCGACCGGTAGGTTGTAACGTTCAGCGAGCCTGATGACCTGATCCCGAAGACCGAGTCTCATGATGTCGATCCCTGCTAGGATCACGGGAGTCCGGCTCCGGTTGAGGCGATCGTCGATCTCCTGCATGGCCTCGGTCAATGCGGCCCGATCCCGCTGGAGAGCGACGGGCGTCCATGTCTCGGCCTCATCGAGTTCAGCCCAGGTCAGGTCGCGTGGGATTTCCAGATAGCCCGGACGCTTTTCGCGTCGCACCGCCTCGAGCACCCTGGTGATCTCGATCGACGCGGTCTTCGGATCTTCCAGCGTCGCGCCGGCCGCGGTCATCTGCTCATAGATGAGACGCTGCGTGTCGAATCCCTTCACCTTGTGATGGATCAACAGTTCCGGGTCTCGACCGGCCAGGTCTGGCGCGCCGCTGATGACCAGCACCGGCGATTTTTCCGCATAGGCCTGCGCAATCGGATTGACCATGTTGAGTACGCCGGCCCCATAGGTGCCCATCACCACCCCAATCCCTTTGAGACGAGCGTAGGCGTCAGCGGCAAAACCGGCCGAAGGTTCATGCGTGGTCAGAATCGAGCGGAGAGGACTGTCTGCCAGCGCTTCGTAGAGCGGGAGCACGTGATCGCCTGGGATGCCGAAGACATGCGCTGTGCCAAGATCAAACAGCCGTTGGAAGAGATAAGGAGCTAGGCGCATGGGACCCCTTTATGAAGTAGAGATAATCCGTCTAGGCCCCCTGCGTTGCTCAGGCGCTCGAGGAGACCGCCCCTCGGATTAGGAGCTGTGCTTCGTCTTCGTCTCCTCTGTGATGGTACGCTCCCGCAGCTTTCTGACCAATTCCTCGTAAGAGCTCTCACGAATGATCTTCTGAAACTGGCTTCGATAGTTACTCACCAAACTGACGCCGTCTATGATGATATCGTACGCGGACCAACGACCAACTTTCACCAAGAGGCGGTAATCCATCGGAAGCGTCGTCTTGTCCGACCGTAATTCGGTTCTCACCTCCGCATACGACCCTTCGATCCGTTCGGTTAAGTACCTCACTTCTTGTTCTTGTCCCGTATAGTCTTCGATTCTTCCGGCGTACTTCTCGGAGAGAAAACTCTTGTATACCTCGACAAACTCATTCCGCTGAATCTCGGTCAGTGGCTTCCAATAGCTGCCCAACACTCGCTTGGACATTTCTGCATAGTCGAACCGGTTAGCGGCGATTTCTTCGAGCATACGACGGCGCTGTGCCTGTTTGGCCGGGTGTTTCAGGGAAGGGTCTTCGAGGATGCGGAGGACCTGAGTGACCGTCTCGCGCACCGCTTCCATCGGAGTTTCCGTACCGGGTGTGGAGGCGGTGGCAGCCGACCACCAAAGAAAAGCATATGCAAACACCACAAGGCACACGGAATCGCCTGCAGATCGCCGACTCCTTCCTAGCCAGTGAAGCATGAAGAGAAGGGGCTTCGTAACTCGTCAATCCAACAGGAACGTCACCTTGAGATCTACACGATACAAGGCCACCTTGCCGTTTTCAACCACGACATGTTGTTCCTTCACCCAAGCTGATTTGATGCCGTGGATAACTCGTGGATGATTCGGCGCTGATCTCGATGATCTTTGCAACAGACATAGGACATCTCCTTTCCCGTTCGTACGTCCCCAAGGTTCTGATCCAACCGACACATTGTCATGATCGACTGTTCAGCAAGGTCGGCGCCAGAACACGTCTGGCTAGAAGCTTGGCATTTGAACCGTATCTCAATGGGTTAGCCGGAATGAGAGAAATGAAGACCGAAAGGTTGGGGAACTCTGCCACAAAGCGAAGCAGCGATCTGTAGCAAAAGAGGCATGAACCGGTCGAGCGACCGGCTGGAGGTATTACCATGAAGTAGCGCCCACTTCACGCCAAATATGCCGCGACGATGCCGGGCAGCAGAATGCCATCGAAGGTACCGGCGCCGCCTATGTTGGCGATGTCGGTGGCGATCTTCTCGATATCACGAAGATGAAGCGGATCTGCGTCGATGAGCGGACCCGGCACGCCCGGTCGAACGAGGTTGGGAGAGTCCATGCCCATCGATGAAGACAATATCAGACATGCGTCGCAATATGTCGAAAGTTGTGAGGCTTGTGCTGTGGCAGAAACGAGAGGTGGATAGATTGATTGGGTCATATTGCCTCTACATACTGTCTACGCTAGTAGGCGATATGCCCCAGTACAAGTTTCTGACTCGCCCAATGTTCCGCCTGTTGTTCTCCAGGATCGAGGCAGCAAGCGCACTTGTGTAGCTCACCTGAGAGAGACACTGTCTGGCAGCGAAGTTGCGATGCACTCCTACATACCTCGAGACTTGGAGAGAGATGAGCATGATGAGCCGAGGTCGGTGCAGCCACCGAATCCCCAAGTGGCAGGATTCTGACACTTTAGAAAAGGAGAATTCCTATGGATAAGGGAGCAGGTGTAGCACGAACAATGCGGCTGCTCGGGGTCATGATCGGATTGGCACCGCTGTTGTGGGTCCCGCTCAGTCAAGGACAAACTACTTCAATCACGTCCTCCGGATTGAACACCCAAGTCTCCCATGTTGGGGGTCAACCGAGTTACGATATTACCGGGGGCACGAGGCCTGGCAACGGTACGAATCTCTTCCACAGCTTTGGCGATTTCAGCGTCGGGACTCACGATGTCGCGCGCTTTATGAATGATGCGCATCTGCCCACCACCAACATTCTCAGTCGTGTGACCGGCGGAAATCCCTCGAATATCTTTGGCGAGATCAACACGACCAACTTTCCCGGGGCGAACCTCTATCTCATCAACCCGGCCGGCGTGCTGTTTGGGGCCACGGCCACGTTGAATGTGAGTGGATCAGCGCACGTCTCAACGGCGGATTACCTCCGCTTAGCCGATGGCCTGCGCTTCAAGGCAATTCCTGGCCCACAAGATGCTCTTCTCTCGCAGGCTCCTGTGGTCGCCTTCGGATTTCTGACTGCCCATCCCCGTCCGATCACCGCCCAAGGCAGCCGGCTCTCCGTGGAAGAGGGCAAGGTTCTCTCGCTGGTCGGGGGAGAGATTAAAGTTACCGGTGGAACACTTGCGGCCTCAGGCGGGCAGATTAACTTGGTGAGTCTCGCCGGCAGGGGTGAAGCCAGGATAGCTCCTGAAGGCATCACGATCTCTAAGAACACCCACAGGGGTCACATCGTGATCAAAGGTGGGACCCAACCGGATGACGTAGCACGGATCGATACGTCGGGGCTGGAAGGGGGTGCCGTGGTCATTCGGGGAGGGAAGCTATCGTTGGCACGGGTCGAGGTTACCACTGAGGCG
>PHGD01000070.1 GCA_011090425.1 Nitrospira sp. LK70
TCCCCATCGACAACAGGATGATGACCAGTGCTGACACATATCTAAACATAGCGACGTTAATCACAGCAGCGTCTGTCATTCCCGCGAAAGCGGGAATCCAGATCAGAACTGGATTCCGGGTCAAGCCCGGAATGACGAAGAGAGCGGGAACTTATGTCGTCATGAATAATTTTACAATACATCGTGCAGCTCATTACGTTGTTGTACTCACAGATGAGCCGGTCCGGCGTCTGATTCAACAATGGATCGGAGTCGTTCAGTGCCGGGGGGAATGACGGAAATGCGATCGACATCCGCCACCCGATTCGGGGTTCCAAGGGGCAGCAGCCCGGACTGTACTCTGCGGCAAACAAACTTTCAAGGCATACATCGTTTCCGCATTCTGAGGCACTGAGATTCTCTCTTTCTTCTTCCCATTCCACACGTCTATACTGTGCCGCTTATCGTGGTCCCATGCTCACCGAGGAGTCATCGTTGAGAACTGTGAGTGAGACCGCCCGGAGCTGTCTGGTCATGCTGTTCGGGCTGGCCCTGATACCGGTGTCAGCCGGCTGCAAGAATGAGGCTGGATCGACCGCAGCGGAAGCGGCACCGGAGGTCCAGGTGACGGAGGTGCTTCAGCGAGATCTGCCTATTCATGCGGAGTGGGTGGGCACCACCGACGGCTCCGTCAACGCCACGATCCAAGCGAGAGTCAGCGGCTATCTCATCAAACGTACCTTTGACGAAGGTTCCTTCGTCAGGAAGGGCGATCTGTTATTCGAAATCGATCCTCGTCCGTTTCAAGCGACTCTCGCGGAAGCCAAGGGCGAGCTCACCAAAGCCGAAGCCCGCCTCGTCAAAACAGAATTGGACGTAAAACGCGACCGCCCCCTCGCCTTGGCCAAGGCGATCAGTCAAAAGGACCTGGAGGACTCGATCCAGATGAACGCCGCGGCCAAAGGCTCACTGGCCTCGGCCAAGGCCTCGGTCGAACAGGCGCAATTAAACCTCACCTTCACGAGGATCGAAGCCCCGATCGACGGCATCACCGGGATTGCGAAAGCGCAGATCGGAGATCTTGTCGGCCCGAACAGCGGTCCTCTCACATCGATCTCGACCGTCGATCCGATCCGCGTCTATTTCCCGATCAGTGAACAGGAATACCTCAAGGCCGCCGAGAAAGTGCAAGCGGCCTACAAAGACCCGCACAGGAAGCGGGACGACAAACTTGAAATGATCCTCAGCGACGGCTCTGTTTACCCCCACCGAGGCAATTTCCTGTTGGCCGATCGCCAGGTGGACGTGAAGACCGGGACAATCCGTGTTGCAGCGATGTTCCCGAACCCAGGCAACATTCTTCGCCCAGGTTTCTTTGCCCGCATTCGTGCCGTGACGCACATGAAGCAGGGTGCGCTCATGGTGCCACAGCGCGCCATCACCGAGTTGCAGGGCCGCTACCAGTTGGCCGTCGTGGGCCCGGAGAACAAAGTCGAGATCCGTCCCGTCAGGGTGGCGGAGCGAATGGGCAACCTCTGGGTTATCGAAGAGGGGTTGCAGGCTGGTGAACGAGTCGTTGTCGAAGGATTACAAAAGGTGAAAGCCGGTATCACCGTCAACCCCAAACCGTTCCAGGAGGCCCTGGAGAAGGCAGCATGATTCCTGGACCGCCTTGATGCCGCTCCGCAACACTCCCTGATTCTATTCCCTCATCTCTATGGCCAAATTCTTCATCAACCGCCCGATTGTCGCGATGGTCATCTCGATCATCATGGTGATCCTGGGCATCGTCGCGATGGTGCAGCTCCCGATTGCTCTCTTTCCCGACATCGCCCCTCCGGAGATCCAACTGGCAGCCACCTACGTCGGCGCGGACGCCGTCACCCTCGAAAAGTCGGTGGCCACCCCCATCGAGCAGATGATGAGCGGGGTGGACAATATGATTTACATGTACTCGGTGAATGCGAACAACGGACAAATGACGCTCCGTGTGGATTTCGACATCAAAACCAAACCGAACGACGATCAGATTCTGGCACAGATGCGCTATACGCAGGCGGAATCCCAGCTGCCGCAGGAAGTGCGGAACTTCGGAGTCACGATCAAGAAATCCACGACCAGCCCTCTCGCGCTCTTCTCGCTGTACTCACCGAACGGCACCTACGACGAAATCTTCCTGGCGAACTATGCCTATGTAAACATCAATGACCCCATGACACGTGTGCCAGGCATCGGTCAGGTGACGATCTTCGGAGCAGGCCAGTATGCGATGCGGTTCTGGGTGCGACCGGATCAACTCGCCAAACTCGGGGTCACGGTGACGGAAATCACGAACGCCATTAAGGCCCAGAACACCGTGAACCCGGCCGGCCAAATCGGCGCCGAGCCGGTGCCGCAGGGACAGGAGTTCACCTACAGCGTTCGGGCTCAGGGTCGCCTGGAAACAGAAGAAGACTTTGGGAACATCGTGATCCGGGCCAACCAGGACGGCTCCATGGTTCGGCTGAAGGACGTGGCACGCGCCCAGCTGGGCGCGCAGATGTACAACATGATCGGCCGGATGAACGGGAAGCCGGCTGCGGTCATCGCGATCTATCAGCTGCCCGGTTCTAATGCGATCCAGACCATGGACTCCGCGACAAAATTGATGGAGGAGATGAAGTCCCGCTTTCCGGGCGACCTCGACTATGTGACTTCGCTCGATACGACCCAGGCCGTGCGGGAAGGCATCAACGAGATCGTCCACACGCTCTTCGAAGCGCTGGTCCTGGTCATCATCGTGGTCTACATCTTCCTGCAAGGCTGGCGTGCCACTCTCATTCCCCTCCTGGCCGTACCGGTTTCGCTGGTCGGGACGTTCATGCTCTTCCCCTTGCTCGGCTTTTCGATCAACACGCTGTCGCTGTTTGGGCTGGTGCTCGCCATCGGGTTGGTCGTCGACGACGCCATCGTGGTCGTCGAAGCGGTCGAGCACCACATCGAGCACGGCCTGTCTCCCAAAGAGGCCAGTCTCAAGGCGATGGAGCAGGTCTCGGGGCCGGTGGTCGCCATTGCGCTGATCCTGGCGGCAGTCTTTGTCCCGACTGCGTTTATTCCCGGCATTACGGGCCGGCTCTATCAACAGTTCGCCGTCACCATCGCCCTGTCCGTCATCATCTCGGCGTTCAATGCGCTGACCCTCAGTCCCGCCCTCTCCGCCCTTCTGCTCCGACCGAAAAAGCCGGCGAGAGGACCGCTTGGTCGTTTCTTCGGCTGGTTCAACAGATGGTTCGGACGCGCCACCGACGGCTACGTGACTGTCTGCGGTGGGCTCATCCGTAAGGCGGGCTTCTCGATGCTGCTCCTCGTTGCGATCACCGCTGTTTCCGGTTGGCTTGGTACGCAGTTGCCGACCGGCTTCCTCCCGATAGAGGACCAGGGCTATGTGTACCTGAATGTCCAGCTCCCAGAGGCATCCTCTCTTCAACGAACGGACCATTTGACCAAAGAAGTCGAGGCTATTCTCAAAGACACACCGGGCGTTAAGTACGCCACCAGCGTCGTCGGCTTCAGCCTGTTGAGCACAGTCAGCACCACCTACAACGCCTTCTGCTTCGTCACGTTCGAACCTTGGGAAGATCGCAGGAAACCGGAGCAGCAGCTCGCGTCGATATTCCAGAACGTCAACAAGCGGCTGGCTGAGCTTCCTGAAGCCAAAGCATTCCTCTTTCCACCTCCTGCGATCCCTGGTGTCGGCACCTCCGGCGGTGTCACGTTCGTCCTGGAAGACCGAGCCGGAAAGGATATCGGCTTTCTGGCGAACAATACCCAGAAGTTCATGGAGGCCGCAAGAAAACGACCCGAGATTGCCCGCATCGACACAACGTTCATTCCGGACGTCCCTCAGGTGTTTGCCCAGGTGGACCGCGATAAGGTGCTCAAGCAGGGGGTCAACCTCTCCGACGTGTACCAGACACTTCAAGCCTTTATGGGCGGAGTGATGGTGAATTACTTCAATCGATTCGGTCGCGTCTGGCAGGTCTATGTCCAGGCCGAAGGAGAGTTTCGTACGCAAGCCGAACAGGTCGGACAATTCTATGTACGGAATGGCGACGGCGACATGGTGCCGCTCTCCACACTCCTGACGATGGAGCACGTTCACGGTCCGGAGTTTACGATACGCTACAACGCCTATCGTTCCGCGCAGCTGCTGGTGGGGGCTGCGCCAGGCTATAGCAGCGGCCAGGTGATGACGGCATTGGAGGAAGTGTTTTCCGAATCGATGCCGGCCGGCATGGGGTTCGATTACATGGGCATGTCGTTCCAAGAGAAGGTCGCGGCGGAGGGCGTGCCGGCCGGCGTCATTTTCGGGTTCTCCCTGCTCTTTGTATTCTTGATTCTCGCCGCGCAATATGAGAGCTGGGCCCTGCCGTTCAGTGTGCTCCTCGGCACCCCGGTTGCCGTCTTCGGTGCCTTCGGCGCTTTATGGCTCCTCAAACTGGCGGCCCCTCAGGCGAGCGAGAACGACGTGTTCACTCAAATCGGGTTGGTGATGCTGATCGGCCTGGCCGCCAAGAATGCGATCCTCATCGTGGAATTTGCGAAGGTCGAGCATGAGGGAGGAAAACCGTTGGCCGATGCGGCGCTGGACGCGGCCAGGGTGAGACTCCGCCCCATTTTGATGACCGCGTTTGCGTTCATTCTCGGCGTCGTCCCGCTCGTGCTCGCAACTGGAGCTGGCGCACATGGACGTGTACTCCTTGGCCTCACGGTCTTCGGCGGCATGCTGACCGCGAGCGTGATCGCGATTTTCTTGATCCCTGTCACCTTCTATGTCGTCGAAAAACTTTCCGGTGGAGGTGACCACCACAGGCCTGACGCTCCATCATCCAAGGCGACGACCTCTACCGATGACGGCCGGCACCAGACGCCGGTTCTCGAACCGGGGCAGCTTTCACCACCTGC
This sequence comes from Nitrospira sp. LK70, assembly GCA_011090425.1. GTDB lineage: Bacteria > Nitrospirota > Nitrospiria > Nitrospirales > Nitrospiraceae > Nitrospira_D. The sequence goes on from PHGD01000070.1 coordinate 4,924, forward strand.
GCGCCTGGAAGGAGGGCATTGAGATGAAACCACCGCGAGAAGAGCGAGACGTGCGAGAAAGGCGCGACAGGTCACACAAGGCAGCTTCCCCTGTAGATTTCTTTGCTTTTCTCGCGCCTTGCGCATTTCCCGCCCGTCCCGCCTTTCGCGCGAGCCTTGCGTTTCTCGCCAGCCTCGCGTTGACGTTGCCCGGCTGCAAAATGGGACCGGATTACACCCGCCCGGAAACGCCCGGCGCCGATGCTTGGCGCATGACCGCCACGACTTCTGAGTCCATCGCGAATCTGCCCTGGTGGGAACTGTTGAAGGACCAGGAACTCCAGAGGTTGATCCGCACCGCCCTGGAGGAAAATCAAGATGTGCGAACTGCCGCCGCGTCGGTCGAGGAATTTCAGGCTCAGCTCGTCATTTCCCGATTCGATCTCGCGCCTTCCGTGGGCTACGGAGGCCAGGCCTTCGTGTTCAATGCGACTAGAAATGCCGTCGGTATTCCGATGCCAGGTGGCGGGGGAGTCTTTCTCCCCAATCAAAATGGGGCGACGCTCTCCAATGAGAGCGCCTACGGTGGGCTCAAGTGGGAGATGGACCTCTGGGGGAAGATCCGACGATCGATCGAGATCACGAGGGCGCAACTGTTGGCTCGCCAGGAAGCCCAACGGGCGGTGATCCTTGGCCTGGTCGGCACGGTGGCCGAGGCCTATCTTGATTTGCGGCAACTGGATCAGCAGATCGACATTACCAAGCGGACGCTCAAAGCCTGGTATGAGACTGTGAGAATCTCGCGCATCAAATTGGATCAGGGCGCCATTTCCAAGCTTGATCTGGATCGGTTCGAAGCAGAACAAGCCAATGCCGCCGCGCAACTTGCAGACCTGGAGCGGCAGTCGGTTCAGAAGGAAAACCAGATCAGCCTTCTGCTGGGACGCAAACCAGCTCAGATTTCACGCGGGAACACGCTCGATGAACAAACGATGCCGCCTGACATTCCAGCCGGGCTTCCGTCCGACCTGCTCCGGCGCCGACCCGACATTCTTCAGGCGGAACAGGACCTCGCTGCAGCCACGGCCGGCATCGGCGTCGCGCAGGCTTCACGGTTTCCACAAGTTTCACTGACCGGCGCGCTCGGGGTCGCGAACCCGCAGCTGAGTTCCATTCACCCAGGCGTTGCGTTTACACAATACGCCGCCGCCGCCGTCACAGGACCGCTCCTCAACGCGACCGCGCTCGGCTATCAGGTGAAGGTCGCCGAAGCGCGGACCAAACAGGCGACGTTTCAGTATGAAAAGGCCGTCGTGACGGCCTTGCGGGAGGTCGAGGACGCCCTGATTGCCGCGCAAAAGTCGCGCGAGCAGGGTAAATCTCAGGAAGCTCAGGTCGCCGCGTTACGATCCGCATTCGGGCTGGCCGATCTTCGCTATCGAGGCGGCCGGGCGAGTTACCTCGACGTGCTGACCGCCCAACGGAGTCTCTTCGACGCGGAACTTGCGTTGGCACGCACTCACCGCACCCAGTTGGTCTCGATTGTCCAGCTCTACAAAGCATTGGGAGGTGGTTGGTCCCCGGCCGAGATGCAGATGTATCTCCAGGCTTCGGTCGAACCGACGAAGAAGCCGGCTATCCCGTCCGCAGGCGAGCCGTAACCTTCCTCATGGTCGCGGTCATCATCAATTTTCTGATGGTGGGAGCCTACCTGTACGTCAAACGGCTGGAAAACAGCCAAGGCGCAGCTAACCTGTCAACGCCCTACGTCCGGTTCCTCATTGACAGAGCTTACCGAGTTGGTTATAAGCCTCCGTTGCAATAAACGGTGGAACGCGGCAAGAAACCGAGCACATGAACAAGGAGGTACTCCAATGAAGACTGAACGAATTATTGTGCTGATGGCCGTGACATTCTTGATGGCCGGATCTGTTCCTGCGATGGCAGCCGATGTCTATGTATTCCCCAAGGAGAATCAAACCAAGGAGCAGCAGGAACAGGACACATTTTCCTGTTACAAGTGGGCCAAGGAACAAACGGGCTTCGATCCGACCAAACCGGTTGCGCAAGCGAGTGCGCCGCCTCCCGAGGGTGGAGCAGCCCGCGGAGCTGCCAAGGGTGCCGCAGTAGGTGCCATCGGAGGAGCGATTGCCGGCGACGCCGGCAAAGGAGCGGCGGTCGGTGCCGGAGTCGGTGCAGCAGGCGGCGCCCATAGACGACGCCAAGCAGAGAAACAACAGGAAGCAGTTCAGCAGCAGGCCGCGAAGCAGTATGAGGCGAGCGTGGAAGGGTACCAACGCGCGTACGGAGTATGCATGGAAGGCAAAGGGTACGCGGTCAAGTAAAATGGCCGGCCCCGGCTTTGCCGAGGCCGCTCCGCCCCTCCTTCAACCAGACGGTGCTCACACAGGAGCCAGTCGCAATTTTTGGAACCCTGGCCAAAACGGCTAGGATCAGGGCGACGGAGAGCGGACCGGTTCGGATTTCGATCCCGGCAGGCTCCCTCCAAGGTCCCGCACAAGTCGCTGAAAGTCAGGATTGTTGTAGAGGATCCTCTTGGCGGCATCGCGCAACCGGTCGACTTGTTCATCCGACAAATTGAAACTGGTCGGCATATCCAGAAACCCCGCCCGTTCCTCCACATTCGGCAACGCGTTGAAGCTCACCTCCGTCACGTAGTAGTCGAGGGGAGCTTCGTACGGCACTTCCATCCGGCGAAAGGCCGACCAGTCTTTGACCATCCGCCGCAAGAGCGCTGTTGATTCGAATGTGTAGTTATTGATCATGGCCGTGAGCGCGACGTCGCCCACATCGGTCAGACCAGGATCTTCCTCCAACAGGCTCCATCGCCTGGTGGACTGCTTGGCCTCGGCATTGACGATAATGATGGCAATGCGCTTGACATGCTCCAGACCGCGGTCCTTCAGCGCGGTCGGCACGTCCGGATAGATCATGAGCGTATCAAGATAGGCCCGCAGTCCGAGATTGTCGCTGATCCCCCCGTCCACCAGATGGATGAAGGGCTTGTTGTTCCAATCCTTGTAGGAGTTGAACTGCAGGGCGAACCGGTAGCCCCGGCTCGTGAAATCGGGATTTGCCAGCGCCGGAGCCATCCAGGATTCATCCTGAAAACCGCACTGGCCTGCATAGTTCCGGAGCGTGATGGCACCGAGCGGGCCCGGCACGGAGGATGACGCGGCGGTGGCGCGCGCGAGGGGATACGAGCCGAGGTCGGAACAGATCATTCCGAACTGGAGGGGCGAGAAGGTGAAATAGTATCCGTCTGTGATGTCGGTGGCCTGAATGATGAGCGCCGGTCCTCTCTGCTGGTTCAAATCCTTGTACGTAGCCCCGTGGAACAAGATATCGTCGAAGTACTCCGCTTCCAGATCACTCTTGCTGTAAAAGGCGGATGCCACCCGGTACAGGTTGATCGGGTTGAGCAGGCGCCAGATCAGGCCCCACGTCACGTTCCGATTGAGAAAGTTTTGTCTGAAGTCGGTGAAGATTCCGTCGCCCTGCATCGAAAAGTAGGCGGCAGTGATGCTGCCTCCGGATACGCCGGTGACGAGATCCACTTCCTGGATGAGGCGGCGTCCCTTCCCCTCCGCAGCGGACGAAGTGGGCGAGATGGGATGGCGCGGAAGTTCCACCTCGTTCAATGCCTCCAGGACCCCATAGGCCAACGAAGCTGCGCGCGTGCCGCCCCCAGAAAACGACAGCACCATCAAGAGGTCGTCGGCGCGGGTCGGCGCGTTCAGCGCCTGACCCATGGTGATGCTCGCCGGCTGGTATTTCTCCAATTTCGCGTTGACCGGATAATGGGCGCAACCGGTCATCAGCGCCGCGACGCCGGCAAGGAACAGCAACAGCCGTCCGAATGGCGCCGTTCGGCCCTGCGTGATTGTCGTGGTGCTGTCGGCTTGCAGAACTATCCTCAATGAAGGGAACTTCGGGGCGGCATTATTCACACCTGCGTCCCTGTTGCAAGAGCCCTCTCCTCTTGGGTTAAGTATTGGACGCATCAAAGATGCTCTGAATGAACTTATCCAGCATGACGTTGAATTCAGCATCGGATTGCTGGGCCGACAGCCCTTCCACCAGCGCCCGCGAAAAGCTCGCAACCAGGCCATGATTCCTGCGCAGACGGTCGTTGGCTTGTTCCCTCGTATAACCGCCCGATAGCGCCACAACCCTCAAGACATTGGGATGTCGGATACAATCAACATAGAAGTCGTCCTGCTCCGGGAGTGTGAGCTTGAGCATGACCACCTGATTCTTCGGCAATTCGTTGAGTTCCTTCAAAAGCGCTTCTTTGAGCAACGCTTCGGCCTCGGCCTTCTCGCGACAGTGAATGTCGACTTCAGGCTCAACGATCGGCACCAAGCCTGCGGAGAGGATGTTCCTGGCGATCTCAAACTGCTGGCTCACGATATTCTTGATGCCGGCTCCATTCGCGGCTTTGATGACCGACCGCATCTTGGTTCCGTAAATCCTTTTCGTGTTGGCTTTGTCGAGCAGTGCAGCAATTGTGGGCATGGGCTTCATCAACTGGACTCCGTCCTGCTCAGGAGCAAGTCCTTTGTCCACTTTCAGAAAAGGGACCACTCGCTTCACGTTCCATAGATAGTCCGCGGTAGGCCGCCCCTCAATCTCCCTGTCCATGGTGTTCTCGAACAAAATGGCCGCAATGATCCGTTCTCCGGTAAAGCCGGGACTGGTAATAATGCGTGCGCGCATCCGGTGCACGATGTCAAACATCTCATCTTCATTGGACCAGGCGCCTTCCTTGATTCCGTAGAGACGCAGTGCGTTGGGCGTGCTGCCCCCGCTTTGATCGAGTGCCGCAATGAAACCGGGATGGGTCTTCATCTGCTGTTGCTGCTGCTGTTGTTCGTGAGAACTGAGACTGTTCATAGCGCTTCCTCCGGGTGAAAGTGACGGATCAAATGATTCATAAGCGGTCATGGCTCAGCCCAGGTTCATCATCGCTCCCGAGTGCTCAGATGATGACCGTGGCGATCTAATGATGGTAGGCATTCTCATGCTCGGGTTCTTCCATCGCGCGGGGTCCAAGCAGGCCGAGACGCATTGTACAGCACAGACTTAACCCTAATCCGAAAAACTTTTGGCCATCAGAACGCATGACCGTTGCGGGTGGCATGACGAACGGGGCGCCCCACCGCGCGCAACGGAAGGGCCCCACCGGGGGATGGGTGAAGTGAGCACGGTGGGGCTGTTCGCCATGACAGGACCCGCGGAATCAACCAGCAGACGAATTTTATTTTCGGATTACGGTTAGGTGAGAGCACCGTCAAACTTCACAGGTCCCCGACAAGCGGGAATCCATGCTTGGGATCTTCCCGAGGAGACGTTCACAGCGGCTGTTTTTGGCACCCACGACATGGCCGGGCAAGTCATCAAGAGTTCCAGTGAACGCTGTCATCTGGCCATTGACATGTTGAGCACATGCAGATAGGCTTTGACCATGTCAAAGATGATTCAACTCCGGCACGTGCCGGATGACTTGCATCGCAAACTGAAGGCGCGAGCGGCTCTCGCCGGGATGCCGCTGTCTGACTACCTCCTTCAAGAAGTTCGTCGGGTTGCGGAGAGGCCGACCATCGCTGAATTGAAAAGTCGGCTTGCCAACCGGCTTCCTGTCACCCCCTCGGTTTCCCCCGCTAAGGCCGTAAGATTTGAGCGAGACGGTCGGTGATTGTGGTTGATGCTTCGGCCGTAATCGAAATGCTGTTAAATACCCCCACCGGAGTTCAGCTAGTCGAACGAGTTTTCGATCCCGATGAAACCCTTCACGCACCTCATCTCCTCGATGTCGAGGTCGCGCAAGTGCTTCGTCGCTACACGCGTACCGGTGAGCTTGACACCGCTCGCGGGCTGCAGGCACTTGAAGATCTGGCCGATTTTCCGCTGACTCGATATCCGCATGATCTCTTTCTCCTCAGGATCTGGGAGCTCCGTCATAATGTCACCGCGTACGACGCCACGTACATCGCCCTCGCCGAGGCGCTTGGGGCCCCGCTGCTGACTCGTGATGCGGCACTTGCCTCGGCTCCGGGCCATCACGCCCAGGTCGAACTCATCTGACGCCGTTCGCTCTTCCCACAATGGTCCGCGTACCACAGGGGTGCCATGATCCGTTTCTACAGCGGCGCCTTCTTCCACCCAATAGACGCAGATTGCGTATGTTCGAGTCAGCTCCAGATACGGCCATCCTTTGACAAAACTATATACAGACTGTAGTTTAACCATATGAAGACTCTGACGATTACGGAGGCCAGAAAGAATCTCAGTCGGTGGTTGGCGGCAGCTTCGCGCGGTGAGGACGTCGGGATTATCTGCGGGGCGGACATCATCTCACTGCGAAAGGTCGAGGTGAAATCGACCGACTACGCGCAGCGCGAATACGGAGCGACGCACGAACAAGTTGCCGCTCTGGAGCAAGCCACGGACAGACGGTACCAGCGACTCAAGCGGTCGAGCAAACTAGTCTCCGTTACGGCCGGGCAACTGAGGAAGAGGCTTGGCTGAGGAAAATGTCGCTGAACCACGAGGCATCGACTCCGGCCCACTGTCGCTCCCATGCTTCGTAGTGATCATGAAGCAAACGTCTTTCAACCTCCTACGAATCCGGGCGCGTCCTTCGCTTGTACGCCTCTCGCATAGCCCGTCCCTTGAGCCGGCGACTTTGGACAGCCGTATAGGCTAAGTCCGTCGGGAATGGACCCGGCTCTCCAGGGCTAGACCACCATTTTCAGCACCAGTTTGAGAACCTCATCCATCGGCACCAGCGTGGCCAGCAGGGGCAGGAACGGAAGCAACGCGACGACGATCAGTTTCAGCAGATCGTCCTTGTACAGCGGAACAATCGACATCTGACGCACGGCGTTGACGGAGCTTCCCATGTGCGCGACGGCCCGGAAATCGATCCCGACGTCTTCGGTGAACGGTCTTCCCGAGAGCCATTTCCGATCGACCTGCTGGATGTGGCGATTCGCCAGCGCACCGTATCGGAACAATGCCGATTCCTTGGCCTCATACAGTCGATGGGTGAACAACATCAACGGTCCGGCGATCGCCGACATGAGCAGTACCAAGAGCCCCCCCACCTCCCACTCATACGTCAGCGGCGAGTCGCCTCCGTAGACGACAAAGTCAGCCGTCACGCCGGCGGCAGTCGCCATCACGCCGAACACAAAACCGGTGAATGCCGACAGCGACTCGCTCAGGAACCCCAACCCGCCGGCTCCGTCACGATGGGCTGGAGACAGGTTCAGTTCCAGCTTCGAGACCCGCCCTAGGAATCGCCACCACAAGCCGATTCGCCAGAACCACCGCATGAGCAGAAACGAGTACATGGGAAACGCAACCAGGAAGTACCAGACTCCGGCGTAGGAGGGGACGTGTCCTCCATCTCTTTTGACCAACCGCCAGGTTGGTTCCGGGTAGTTGAGCAGGTACAGGAAGACAAACAGCCCGTGGATGAAGGCCAGCCCCAGGATTACCATTTCCGCACGACTTGAATGGCTCAGCCTGACGGTCTCCTGAACCAGTTGCTTGAACCGTTCGCCTGCTTCCTCGACCACCAGACCCGCATCCTCAAACTGCCTCACGATGTCCCGGAGTTGTGCCCCACAGATAAGCTCGGCGTACAGAAAGACCGGTATCGTGACAAGAAACCGCGCGTGCTCCGAAAAATCGAGCAGGAACGATTCGAGGCGTGTCGGTCCAATCGCGAGCCCCTGCGCCCCCGCAAGAAAGGCCATGGGTACCCAGGCGACTAGCGCCACATAGAGCGCGGCAAGCCCAATCCGGCGCCGGTCATCCCGCACAAGACGCGTCCTCTGCTGCAGGCGATAGAGCGGACCGCCTCCAAAGATCGGGAAGTCAGAAACAGCGGAAGCCCGGGCCTGATCATTTTTTTCCATCGGTTTTCACTTCCATCCTTGTACTGGATAGGATCGTCGGCGCAAGACCTACAGCGGCTGACTTTGTCGTACTGCTCATGCGTTCTACCCCTTCAATAGTCTGATCGAAGCCATACTACGTCGTCTTGCTTCCGCCGCCCCAGATAAAACTCACCTGAAAGAAATTGAGGTAGGTCCCGGGGAACGATCCGGCAACCGAGCCGGCCAGAGGCCCACGGTTCTGATTCGCGGGCAGATCGCCGCTATACACCAACTCATAGCTGAATGCCACGTTCAATTTTTGACGGGCCTGCCATTCCGCCCCCAGTCCAAACCGGAAGGCCTGGCCGACTGGGAGCGTGACCGTGCGGTCCTGATCCTTCACCATGGAACTGTCCCACGCGAAACCGGCGTTGACCAGCCACTTGTCATTCAGCCGATACCGGTTTCCCAGCGCGACATGGTAGGTGTCCTGGTAGTTGATGGCGGTCGTGAAGCTCGGATTCACATTGCCTCCGGTGATCCCGACATCCACCTTGCCGAACCGGCTCCATTGCTGCCATCCGAAATCGAGCATCATGGCCCACCGGTCCGTGAACTCGTGGTAGGAGCTGAGCACCACGGATTGGGGGACGGTCATCCCGAGATCGATTTCGTTGCCCAACAGGCCCCGATTTTGGATGGCCGCGAAGACCGGATTGGACAACCCGGTGAGGGCGGGCACGGCGCCGAAGTTGAGGCTGATCTGGGAATAGTAGGTCACGCCGATCCTGGTGCCCTGCCTCGGCTCATACAGCAAGCCGAAATTCCCGCCTGCCCCGACGGTCGTGTCCCTGACCGCGATCTCTCCATCGGGCCGGTCGGTGATGGCGAGCACATTGTTATTGATGGCGGCGCTGTAGTTCAGGTACCCGATCATGATGTTGGCCGCAGCCCCGATCGACCATTGCTCGTTGAGGCGATAGCTCGCCCCCGGCATGACGCTGACGCCGACCAGGGTGTTCTCAAGCGCGTAGTAGCGACCGACCCAGCCGGAGTCGTAGTTCATCGCGAGCCCGAAATTCGAAAAGAGGCCCAGGCCCACTTTGACATCCTTGCCCAGTCCGTGCGCATAGAACGCGCTCAGGTTCGGCAGAAGGCCGATCGGATTGCCCCCGTCGTTGCCGGCGACGGTGGTGCCGGGGCCGGGGCTGAATCCCATGCTGGCATAGAGGAGCTGGGCGCCGCCTTGGAATTGGTTCCCTTCCAGCCGACTCATCCCGGCGGGGTTCTTCAAGAGCGTGGCCGGATCCTGCGCACGAGCCGCCCAGCCGGCGCTCGCGAGTCCGACGTCCGAGGTGGCGATCTCGTAGAGGGAAAGACCACCGCCAGCCTGTACGAAAGTCGGAAGCAACGCTGCAACGGCCATGACCGTGATTGCGAGACGGTGTTGCCGAGTCGTCACAACTCACCTCCTATTCATCTCGGACGATCCTGTCGCCGGACGATGAAAGAAACTGTTACGGTCCATACCGCCGTCAGCCCTGGGATAATCTTTTAAGGGCTAGGTTCTACAAAATCATGCATCGAATGTCCAGTGCCGGACCGCTTCGAGGGTAAGGGGAAGAGGACGCTATGGGTTTGGTCGTTGCTATTTCACGACCTGCCTTGCTAGCTTGTCCCGACGAGTTTGGACCAGAATGTTGCCTAAGGGCATCGGCTGGGTTCCTCCTGATCGTGCGAGAGCCAAAAGTATAGGGAAGAGAAGGGCAGCTCCGGTCAGGATCCATTCTGTAACGGGAGGCACGATGAGTTGGCAAACATCGCTGTTCCGTGAGTTTCCTGAGGCTGTGCCACAGGACCAGTTCGTTGCCCGATCCTATGAAGCTCTGCACCAACAGGGATTTCGGGCGGACAATGCTATCGCGTTCGTGAGTGTCTGCCGCGATGAGCTCACTATGCCTCTTGTGGATGTGATCGAGAACACCTGGGGAGAGGTGTTTATGTTCTCAAGTCTGGGGGGCATGCTCACCCTGGGCAAGACCGGATTCCTGGCCGCCCATCGACATGCCCCGATCGAAGATGGCCGGGAACGATATGTCTACTACGCCCTGCCGCATATTGCGATCGATGCTCGGGGAGAATTCGGCGTTTATCATCGTCCAGGCCGTCGGGATGCCTCCCATACCTGTGGCGCCTTGGTGGCCTTTCAACAGGAGCTGGAGAGCAAGTCTCTCCAGTTGGCGGTCGATCCGGACGACCTTGAGCAAAGCGTGCTCAAACGACATCTGTTGGGCAAGCTCCGATACGGTGACGTCCCAGACTTGGTCTCTTTGACCAGGATCGCATATACGGTCATCTTCGAGGAACTCGAGCGGATGATACGGCTGACCGTGGATCCCACGCGGAGCGATTATGGCCTGTTTACCGGGATTCAGATTCACGTCCCTGAAGGCCGTCACTTCGTCTGGCCTGGGACAGCCTATGTCGTCGTAGATGGGAAACAGATGACCCTGCCAAAGATGGAGTGATCGCGCCAGTTCCGAGGCACGACCGTCTTGATCACACGTAGGGAATTACACGTCGCCGCCATCGGCGTCCTGCTGGTCGTCGCTGTTCATCTCGGAATTCAACCAGCCCGGGCCGGTGAGACGGCGGGCGCGCCGCCGGCTCCATCCGAATCCATGCAGACGGATGAGCCGTCGACGGAAGAACAACCATCCGATCGCCATCGTGAACCGCGTATCGGGCCGCTCGGCCACCGCCTCCAGGAGCTTATTTTCTCGGACGATCACCGGCTCATCATCCCGCAGTCCCCGCTCAATCTTGACCAGCTACTCGAAGTGCCCGAATGGCTTCATCTCGGCGTCGACTTTCGCGCGCTACGAAGCGTACTCCCAGCCGGTCAAGAAGAACGAAACCACAGGAGCTGCGCAGTTTTCTGAACGTACTGCGGTTCAGGTCGCCCTACGCTATAAGCCGTTCAAATTTCATCTGGAGTTTCTGGATGCCCGCCCGCTTTACAACTATGGTCTCACGGTCAGCAACCGGATGGAAAACGAGAACGATCTGCTGCAGCTCTATGGCAGCGTGGGGACGGACAATTTTCTTGGCTTGAGTCTGCCGACCGAACTGCAGATCGGTAAGTTCACTCAAGTCTTTGGAAAGGGCCGCCTCATTGCCAGGAGCAACTACAGCAATGTCCCCTTATCATTCGTGGGCGCTCACTGGACGTTGGGAGCGCGCAAAGATTGGGAAGTCCGGGCGTTCGCCATGCTCCCGGTACAGAATCATCAGACGTCGCCGGACACCATCACTCCCGACACGCTGTTTACCGGCCTGTCGTATCTGGACCAACGCATACCCTGGCTCCATACCGAGCTGTACCTCTTTTACATAACGCAGAACGAGCAAGTACAGGGCACCACCGGCGTCAATCAAGATCAGAGCACCCAAGGACGGCTGGAGGGCCTCTACACTCCGGGCTTTCGGCTCTTCAAACCTGCGGCCAAGGCGACCTTCGATTACGAAATCGAATCCGTCTATCAGTTCGGCCGATCGGCTCTCAACCCTGGAAGCCTCCCATTGCCCACCTTCGCATATTTTCAACATGCGGAGGTGGGCTATACGTTCGCCCTTCCCTGGACACCGTCGATCCGTTTCAAATACGACTACGCCAGCGGCGATTGCGATCCCAACGACAATTCAAACGGTCGCTTTAATCCGCTCTTCGGCACGCAGAATTTCCCGTTCACCTACACGGGCATTTGGTCTCTGTTCAAGCGGGCAAATATCAATTCTCCCGGCTATACCCTGTCCGTAGAACCGTTGAAGGATGTCCAGGTCATCTTCAAACAACGCTTTTGGTGGCTCGCCCAATCCAAAGACGAATTCGTCGGATCTGATCTGCAAGATCCGACCGGACAGGCCGGGAAGTATGTGGGGTCGGAGCTCAACCTGCGCCTGGCCTGGACCGTCGGCCAGAATCTGTTGCTCGAAGCAGGATGGCTGTATCTGATGAAAGGAAGCTACTATTCCAATCTGGTGAACCAAGGGGTGGCGGGCGCACCAAATGATAAAAATACCGATTATGTGTTTGCGTCCATGCGGCTCTTCTTCTGATTCCCGTAGTGCAGTCGTCTATCGACAGAGGCTTTCCGGAACGCGGTCGTCGCACAAGGGAACCGCGATGATCAAAATGCTAATGTCTGTGGGAACCGGACGTGAGATGCCTGTTTCATGAAGACGGCTTCAAATCGCCTTGGGGTGGATAGGGGATAGGAACGGATCTGTCAGAGAATCAGAGGTCGCTCGCTTGCGGCGGGTGAGGAGATACCCGGCGCAGAAGGAACCAGTCTCTCAGCGGCACAAGGAGCCACACTAAGAGCGCGACGTGGATGTTGATAAACGAAACGGCGATGCTGATCAGCGCAAGCCCAGGACCGGCATAGGTTGCCCACCAGGAGGTCTTAATCCAGACGCCCTCCCCATCTCTCTTCTGCCATTGTTCATTCTGCATGAGGTACTTTCCCAGCATGGCCAGCGTCAAGAAGGCTAGGCCGAGATCAGCGGAAAATACGATCGTAGCGATACGGTCTCCCTCGTAATGGCCGATCAAGGACGCCGCGTAGGGGGTGAGCGAGATGAACAGCAGATGAGCCAGGTTTAATTGCAGAGCCCAGTCATCACATGTGGTCACCGCCTTGAAAAACCGGTGATGATTAATCCAGAAGTAGGCGATCACGATGAAGCCTATGATATAGGCGGAAAAGTTGGGTACTTGCTTCAGGAGATCCGCGATCAATTCGGGGTCGGTGGTCCCGGGAACCTCCGGAGCCTTGAGGTCCAGCACGAGGAGCGTGATGGCAATCGCGTACACGCCGTCCGCGATCGTACAGAGCCGGTCAGGCTCGTAGGTCCGTTTCAAGTACAGATGCAGTGATTTCATTGCCGGCCCTCAGGTTTGAGCGACAGGATCGCCCTGTGTGACACCGTCGGAATCAATCGGTCCCTAGGGCTTTACCCATCGGAGATGCCGCACATTCCTCACTCCCCTTGTTACTGGGTGAATGATGATCCACCCCACCGCATGGGACTGACAATCATCTTCCGGCCCAATCCAAGAGTGGGTGGTCAGTTTTCTGGACTCAACCGTATATAATTTGATCAGGTGAACTGATCACGCCTTTTCTGAGGTATGACGTGACGGAACCGTGCGACGTGGAGAGCCTAGTCCGGGATCGGCTTATCTCGTTCTTCCTTTTCGAGTCGGCCTCCCTCGAATTTGATGGCGTTCTCAACCGCCTCGCTCAACGATTCGCCATAGGCGAAAATTCTGTAACTGACATAGGCCGTGAAGCAAGCCGTCGCCAACTCAGCGACCCCGATGACCATTGCTGCGCCAAGACCTATGCCGAAGCCGAGCACCGTGCCGTGACCAGGGACATCGTGAAAGAACTGCCACGTTGCCCGGCCGATCTCGTTCGCGCCGTCCTCGATAGTCCTAAAAACGCCTTTCCCACTGTCCGCAACCGCCTCAGTCCAAGACGTCGTTTCAGCGTTCATGGAGTTCTCTGTGCCGTCCTGCATAACGTGGTCTCCTCAAGGTTCAACAGCCAGCAGACACCTTGTATCACGAAGGGACACCTTGCATCAAAACAATCAGCCGCAAAAAACTAGGACGCACTTCGGCGATGTGGGCTTCCTCATAATCGGCGCCCCTGCCTAGTTGATTTGCCTAGTGACCTTATCAAGCGGTTCACCTTCTTCAGCCTCTTGTTTCTCCTTCCAGATTGTGGCCTTGCCGAAACAGTAGCTTGAAAAAATGAGGAACGGGATACCTGGAAGCAAGGGCACAGGCACCAGAATGGCGCCTATGATCATGCTGTAATATCCCAATGTCCAGTAAACGGACTTGACCGGCTCTCTCGCCTGGTCCGTGCCCTCGGCGCTTTGCAGAAATCGCCAAGGCTGAAGCCACGTCGTTGAAAATGAGCCGGGGGAATCGATCGCCGGCGCTGAAGCCGCCCATACTTCTATCTCCCCGCACATCTGATCATTCAGCACCTGATAAAGCGATTCCGCGGTCCACGTCTCTGGTTCGAACGACACCGTCAAACTCTGACATCGCTCGGTAACGCTCGTCTTGATGATTCCCGGCCTGGCAGACAGGACCGCTTCCAATCCGCGCGCCAGGTTGGGACTGGTCTTGAGCATGGGAACCCGGAACCGGACGCGCCCCGGCATCGAATGGACGATGTGGATTCCCCCGAATGGCTCGTGCAGTGCTGCCGACATGATGCGACTCTATCCCAGAATCAAGGGCAGCGGGAAGGGCCGATGGCTTCCCTGTTTTGACATTGAGACCTCATGAGCCGGTTGTGACCGATTCTCCCGGCGCGGGAAGCAGCGCTCTGTGGACTGGTGATGGAGAAATAATCTTGACCGGCTTCTCTTCCATGATCGGACGCAGACCGTTCATCGTGGCGACGATGGCTGATCCATTGCTGAGCAACGTGGCTCCGATGGGCCCGAGCAGGCCGACGCAGGCTAACCCCAGCGCAATCGTGTTGGGAATTGAAATGATTTTCCAGTTTTGCTTGATGAGGTCGACCGTCTCGCGACCGATGTCGATTGCGAGGGGAACCTTCCACAGCCCCCCATGCAAGAGGACCACCGGCGCCGTCTCTCTGGCCGCTTCCGTGCCCCCCTCGACCGCGATGCCGACATCGGCATAGGCTAACATGGGTGAATCGTTGATCCCGTCACCGACAACCGCGACCTTGAATCCCTCCTGTTGCAGTTTTTGAACCGCCTCTGATTTGTCTCCAGGAAAGACTTCGGCGACGAACTCTGTGATCCCAAGTTCCGCCGCGATTCTTGTCGCAACATCCCGATGATCGCCGGTGAGCATCACGATCCGTTTCATCCCTCGGCTTCTCAATGCCTCAATGACGTCGCGCGCCTCAGGCCGCAGCGGGTCGGAGATGGAAAGCAAGCCGATCACCAGTCCATCTCTCGCTACGCAGAGCGGCGAAATCGCCTGTTGCTGCATCCCTGAGATGTGACCCTGGACTTCCGGCGACAAGTCCACCTCACGGAGCGTCATGAACCGGGGACTGCCGACGAGAACCACCGAATCGTCTACGATCGCTTCGACGCCGAGCCCCAGGCTGTACTCCGACGCAGTTCTTTCAGGAATTGCGAGGTCTCTGGCTTGCGCGGCCCGAACGATGGCGTCCGAGACCGGATGCGAAAGACGCAGCTCTGCTGCCGCCGCAAGCGAGAGCACCTCATCCGCTGTGCTGCCGTTGACCGGGACCACGTCGAGGACATCGGGATGCCCCGTCGTCAAGGTGCCGGTCTTGTCGAACACGACGGCATCCACCTCCGCGAGGCTTTCGAGGTGACGCCCACCCTTGATCAATATGCCGTTGCGGATCGCCTTGGTCATGGCGGACAGGACGGTCGTGGGAGCCGCAATTCGGATGCCGGTTCCATAGTCAATGATCAGGACAGCTGCTGCACCCTGCAGGCCACCGGCCATGACAAGGCCGGCGAAGGCGCCGCCGGCAAAGCTATAGGGCACGAGATCATTCGCCCATTTGACGGCATAATTCTGGATCTTGGTTTCACGAGCCGGCGCCATCTCGACGAGACGAAGAATCTGAGCCGCTTCGGTTTCGCTTCCGATCCGCTCAGCCCGAACATAGAGCTTGCCTTCGCGCACGACGGTCGCAGCATACACCAGACCGCCTTCCTCCTTCTCCACTGGGATCGACTCGCCGGTAAGCGAGGCCTGGTCCACCAACGCTTTGCCGCTAAGGACTGTGCCGTCCACGGCGATGCGTTCACCAGGATAGATCACCACGGTCTCGCCGACTTGAACCTCCGCCACATTGACGCGCACTTTCTGCCCATCCCGCACCACCCACGCCTCGATATGATGGTAGCCGAGGATTTCTTCGATTGCCTTCTTCGATCGCATCATGGTGAGGTCACGGATCCAATCCGCGACGTTGATCAGCCAGACCATGAAGATCGCCATCGGGAAATTCCCCTGCACCACGAGCAGCGAAGTCGCGGAGGCATCGAGCACATCGACGTTCAACTTGCCGTCGTCCGACAGCGAGCGATGGGCCCGTTTGAGCATCGGCAGGGCGCTGATGAGCAGCAACAGGGGAACCAGCGGCGCCGCGAGGGGTTCAACAAGCAGTGCCACGCCGATGCCGGCGCTTGAATACCAGAGTTCATCTCCTGCTTCATCAGAGGGCGTGGCCTCCGACGAATCTGGTTGTTCCGTGAGGGATCTAGACGCAATCACCTCCTGGACTGTCAGCGGCTGTAGCCAGGAGCACAGCTTGTCGGCTGTCCAGCTACAGGGATCGCACGTGACCGTGACACTGAAGCACCAATCGTTGACCTGGACGTCTGTCACGCCTGGTTGATCGAGGAGAAGCCGGTGGAGTCCCTCAACAAGGCCTGATGAGTTCTTTAAAGCGGGAACCCGCAACCTTGCGCGCCCGGGGATCGCATGGACAACGCTCGTCTCCCTCAAGGTCGGAGTCGGTTTGAGGGGTTCGCTCTCGACTTGAGATTGGGGAACGCCGGCTGGACTGGAAGTGTCCTGAGTCTGCTGACTGTGTTGGGGGATCAGTGTGGCAAGCGCGTCTCGATCAGTCCCGTTGATGGGGAACCAGAGAAGACTCGCTTCAGGAGCGGGAGTATCGTCGGACTTATACGTTAGTGCATCTTCACTGTCGAGGGCACCGGTCGCGGCAGGCTTGCCAGGCGCGGTGCCATTGACCTTGGCCCGACCGAGCGTTTTCTTTCCCGTCTCACGGCTCGATGTGCGCCGCTTGCGAACCTTGGTGTCAGGTTTCTCAGTCGCCGTGCGGTCTTCCATAGCAATGAGGTTCTCCTCGGAAGGCGGCCGGCGGCCGCGTTCCGCATCCTGGAACAACAAGTCTGTGGGGTTCGTACGTGGACTTGTTCCATTGTGAATTCAGATATTGGGTTTGTTCTCACTATTCTGGTTTTCTGGGGTACCGTTCCCTTGCGGCTGGCCCTTTGACTTCTCCAACTCGTCCTTCGCCTCGGCGAGCAGATCCTTGAACTGTTCGCCCGCTTCAGAAGCATATTCTGAAA
>PHGD01000176.1 GCA_011090425.1 Nitrospira sp. LK70
TCAACTCTGCGGGGCATTGCGGCCCGAGTGCGGCTCTCAGAAACTTGTCGCCTACATCCAGCAGTATCTCCAAAAGGCGACCAGCGGACATGGGTATGGGCATGCGATTCTTTCATTGCCTCATTTGCTGGTTGTTCATCTTCCGGAAGCCGGTCGGGCCGGTGTTGCACAGGGTTGGAATTCCAAAGAGTATCGCGACGCCTTGCGATCCGTCGATGGCGCGATGAAGTCCATACTTGACCTCTTCAAACAATACTCACTCTTGGACCGCACAACCATCCTCGTCACTGCCCTGAGCGGGAAGGGAACCGACGCCGGAGCCGAGTCCCCAACGACCGATTCACCGGTTGTTCCGTGGATTGTCTCCGGTGTCGGGATTAAGCAGGGACAGACCATCCGCCAGCCGGTATCAATCATCGATACCGGGGCCACCGTCATGCGAATCCTAGGACTCACCACCCACACGGAGTGGGACAGCAAAGTCGTGGAAGAAATCTTCAAAACCGCTGCGGCGACGTCTGCGATGCCGCCCGTCAAGAAACCCTGATATCCATGCGCCACAATGTTGCGATACGACAGTGGTTCCCGGTCTTCAGTCTGGTGCTGACAGGCCTGGTGACCATGGGCTCTACCGACGCAGGGCTAGCCGGAGAACCGCCGCCCACCCGACTCACAGAACACCCGGTCATCATCGATGCGACCAAGTTGGTCCCTGCTTCATGGTGGCAGGTACCGGGCGTGACGCCGTCGATTTGGGGCTCGGATCCTGACTCCCTCGACGCACCCAAAACGTCGGAACTCCGCGAACTGCGGTTGAAACCGGGCAAATACAAATTCATCAGCTTTACCTTCGATTTTCCCTTTACGGTCACTCTGAACGGCACCCTCGATTTTTCCAAGACATTAGATCAGTGTGTTGAAGGACGCGGAACGCAGACCCTGGTGGTGTTGTGCAAACGCACGTATCCACATGGCGGGCAGCGCGATGCCTATTACGATCAGAAGCCGAACGATGGCTGACGTACTCGAAGATCTGTTAGAAGCGCTTGAAGATGTGGACGATGCCACCCGTGAGGAGGCGGCAAGGATGCTTGCCGACATGGCCGATCCGACCACCTTGGACGCGCTGATCGGCGCCTGCACCGATGACTTCTGGTCCGTGCGGACCCATGCCGGCTGCGGCCTCGCAAAAATCGGCGGGCCGAAGGCAGTCGAAGCCCTGATCGGCTTGTTCAACGATGCCATCATGGAGGTTCGCGATCAGGCCGTCGAGGCCACGGCGAGGATGGGCCCGATTGTGCTCGATCGTCTGGTGACCGCCGTAAAGGACGAGCGTTGGCGCGTACGCGAACATGCCGCCAAGGCGGCCGGCAAAATCAAGGATTCCAGAGCCGTCGACGCGCTGATCGTCGCCTGTCGCGACAGGGACGGGGCCGTCAAGAGCACGGCGGCGGAAGCCTTGGGCAGAATAGCCGACCCGAAAGCCATTCCGGCCTTGATCAAGCTGTTTCGAGATTCTTCTAAAATCGTGCGGGAGACGGCCGGAACGGCGCTGGTCTACATTGGGCATCCCTCGGTCGATCCGTTGATCGAAAGTCTCAAGGACAAAGATTTTGTGGTTCGATGTCACGCGGCTCGCGCGTTGGGCGGGATGACCACCGACTATCAAATCGGCAGGTCCTGGGTACGAGACGCAAAGGTCGTGGACGCCTTGATCGGCGTCTTGAAGGATCCTGATCGAGCCGTTCGCGAAGACGCGACCATCGCGTTAGGCATGATCGGCGATCCCCGGGCGATCGATGCGCTGGTAGAAGCCATGAAAGACGGAGCGGTGAAGCGCCATGCCATTGCCTCACTCGGCATGATCGGCGATTCGCGCGCCCTCCCAGCCGTATTGGACGCCTTGAAGGGCAAGGGCATCAAGCAAGAGGGTTCGCCGACACCCGGTTGCATCGTCAGCGAAGAGGCCTTCATCAAAGAAGCCGCTGCCACTGCCCTCGGTCAGTTTCGCGACCCTCTGGTGATTCCGGATTTGATTATGTTGCTGAAGGACGGGGTCTTGCGGGAAAAAGCGGCGGCGGCGCTGGCAGTGATCGGTGACGCGGCCATCGAACCGCTGATCGCCTTCCTCTATGATCCTAAAGCTTCTGAGGTCGAGGCTGAAAAAGAACGTGTCCTTTCGTACGCGTCTGTTCGGCTGACGGCAAAAGACGCCTTGAAGCAGATTACTCTCGAGACCTTGGAAAAGCTTGGATGGACGCCTCCTGATGAACAGATAGAAATCAGCTCGAGCCAGGCCGACAATCTGCGTGTCGATCGACCGCTAGGTCAAACCGGACGCTTTGGCCCGTCCGGCGACCTCGTGTGAGGATGCCGCAAGAGTTTTCTGAGGTGACCCGCTGAATTCTGTACGGACAACCATATGATCGATGCGGTCGCAGAACAGATTGCGGCACTCAAGGACCAGGATTGGGCTATCCGCCAGGAGGCAGCCGGTCTTCTCGGTACCTTCAAAGACCCCTGTGCTGTCGCTCCTCTGGTGGCACTATTACGAGACCCGGACCGTTCAGTACGGGACGCGGCAATTGAAGCGTTGCGCTCGATCGGAGCGCCGGCCGTCGAGACGGTGGGAATCTGCCTCACGGATCCTGATCTCTCGGTTCAGGAATCAGCCTCGGCAATCTTGACCACCATCGCTGATGAGCGGGTGCTTGCTCCGCTTATCCAGTCGCTGCTCAGCAGCGACTGGATCATTCGGATGCATGCGGCCAAGGCGTTGGGGCGGATGCGGAACGCCGACTCGGTTGAGCCGCTCATTCCTCTGCTTCAAGACGAGGTCAAAGCGGTTCGTGAGGAAGCGGCCGCTGCGCTGGCCGCCATCGGCGATGCGGCGATTCCATCCCTCTTGAAGGCGCTGCAGCATGAGGACTGGCTCGTTCGTCTCCATGCGGTGGAATCGTTGGGGAAGGCTCAAGCCAAACAGGCTGTGGAACCTCTGTTGTCGGTGTTATTCAACGATCGAGATTCGGCGGTTCGCGAGGATGCCGTGCGAGCGCTTGGCGAGATCGGCGATCCGCAAGCGGTTGAATTCCTATTTACGGCGATGCAGGAGCCGGGATTGCGGACATTGGCGGTTGAAGCGCTTGGCCGCATCGGTGATGTTCGTGCGGTTCCTGTGCTGATCGACATCGTCACAGGAGCCAGTCCTCCCCCGGTGACGAGGGTGGTGGCCGGCTGTGGAGATCAATGGAGCGAAGAGGTGATCACGCAAGGCGCGGCGGCCCGAGCGCTCGGCGCCATCGGCGACGACAGGGCAATCCCCGCGCTCGTCTCGGCACTGAACCAGACCTTCACGAGAACGGAAGCGGCGTCGGCGCTGGCTAAATTCGGCGCGAAGGTCATCCCATCGCTGCTTCCCCTGCTTCACGAGCCTCGCGATGAAAATCTCCTGTTTCATGTCCGTGAAACCTTGGCGTCAGCAGGATGGAGAACCGGCAGGCGATCACAGGCCGGTAAAACATAGTTTCAGGATTAGACCGTTCCGCTACCGAATGTCATGCCGAAAGAAGCGATTGAGACGCTGGTCTCCGAACTGATCCATGAAGAGGATTGGCGCCGTATGCGAGCGACGGCTGCCTGTGTGGCCGGCGGTCCTCGTTCGGTGCAGGCGCTCATCGAAGCTTTACGGTCCGGCCCTACCGAACTGAAGAAAGAAGCGGCGGCGATGCTGGCAAGAATCAAGGACCCACATGCCGGTGTGGCCCTCGTCGGACTCCTTGAGGATCATGAAGAGGTCGTCCGGAAAGCAGGTGCTGCAGCTCTTGAACAGATGGCGGGTGTGCTCGATACGGACACGGCCAGGGCATTAGTTTCATTACTGCCGAAAACTTCGGAAAGCCAGGAACGGCAGACCCTGACCCACCTGATCGGGGCGATTCCCACATCCGTCCTCCCCCTCTGCGAAATGCTCAAACATCGAGACGAGGATGCGCAGGTCGCAGCCGCATTGATGCTGGATCAATTGTTGGATCCCCGTTCCATCGACGCGTTCATCGATGCCATGGGCCAGCCGGCTGTGCGAGATATCGCGGTCGGGACATTGAAGAAGCTGAGCGCAATCCGCGAACGAATCGATGAGACATTCAATGCGTTGCGGGAGGTTGAAGGAGCCGGTGAGCGCGAGGAAGCGCGGATGGCGACGGTCATCGACCTGCTCGGGATCGGGCGCCCGAGCGTCGAAATCCTTATCGAGTATTTGGAAGACGACGACTGGCTCGTGCGCGAGGCAGCGGCTGACTTACTGGGGAAAATAGGCGATGTGCGAGCCGTAGAACCATTGATGAAGCGGCTGGAACAGGACAAGGATACTGGAGTCAAGGAGTTGGCGATCAAAGCCCTTGGGCTGATCGGCGATGCGCGCCCCTCCCGCCTCTATTTAGACGCCATTCCCATCCGGCCACTGAGGGTGTATGCCATGGAGGCCTTGGCCAAGATCAAGGAAGTGGGGATCTTGCGTCCACACAAGGAACTCTTTGACCGACTCCGAACGGATCGTGACGGCCTGGTGGCCTATAATGCCGGTTTGATCGCCGACAAGCTCGAAGCCATCACGGCCATGGAAA
>PHGD01000071.1 GCA_011090425.1 Nitrospira sp. LK70
AGAGCTCCCATGGCGTGTCGTGAAGCCGTACCAGGGCGAAAACTCCGACGTCATCAGGTCGGCGCCTCCCGCTCACAGGTTCGGATACACCCACGAGGTCGTTCCAACAGCGATGGGGTGCTCATCGTGAATAATGCGCGCTAGCGCGCATTATTCACGACAGTTCGTCGCGAAATTGCGGAATCGCCAAGCGAGACGGGCGCGCGGAGCCGCGAGGAAGGGAGGCAGACTTGAAACAGTCTGTTGACCGACCGAGCGGCGAGCCCGTCTGCCTGGATGCCCGTGGATCGCGTCCAGGCTTGTCGTAGCGGCGAATCTGCGATTGCAGCAGAAGCGTTCGTGAATGATGCGCGCTAGGGTTCTTCCTTGTGGCCTGTTCTATGTGGGAAGGGTACACAGAATACAATCTCCTTCTCAGTTAATAGATACCTATGTCATCACGTCACCGGTTAGAGAAAAAGCTTTCTCAGGAAATTGATGAAGTAGATATAAAGGGAATCGCCGTTGCGCTCGCATTCCTCGTGATCGTCGGTGTGTTTGCCGGAGGCCGAGACAGTCACAGTGTGAGCGGCGATCGACAATCACTGTCGGCTTCCGTTCAAAGCGCTCCGGCCGTGACCATGGAGAAGACAGAAACTCTACAGCAGCCGGACGACGACCCTGACCTCTCCGGTACATCGCACGGGCTCAAGACCTTCCGCTGAATTACGCCTCAGCCCCTCACTCCGCTACCACGTAACAGACCTGAGAGGCTTTGACTAAGGTGATTGCCTATCTTGTACTTGCCCTGATCTTCGGTAGAATACGTCCCGATTATGCCAAGCAAAACTCTAGTTCATAGGTGGTGCAGATTCCGGGCACCAGTGGCTGTTTTCGTGAGCTTTCTGTTCGCACCTCTTGCCAGCGCCAACTTACTCGAAATGGCCGATCTCGTGGCCCATCCCGAAGTGTATGATCATAAGACTGTGGTGGTGATCGGTTCGGTAAAGGATGTGCAACTGGTCATCGATCAGAAAGGTGAACCGACCTTCAGGTTTCTACTGGCCGACGACGACGGCACGCTTAAAGTGACCAGCCGAATCCAAGTTCAGAATGGGGATCAGGTCATTGTCGAAGGTACGTTTACCCGACGTCGACAAGGCGGCCGCCTCACCGTGTATAACGAAGTCAATGCACTCACCATACGGCCCCTCAATCAGTTCCACTCCGACTTGATAGGATAAGGGTCGCCAGGGCGTCTCAACTTTTCTTTAAGTACGACACCCGCTGATTCGAGGAAGGGCAAAAACATTGCGAGGCTGATGAGCTGTGGGATCGCCTCGATTTGCGAGTTCATCCGATTGATTGTCGGATTCGGGCCTTGTGAAGCCGTCACATCTTGACGCGGCTCTGCTCCCAGGCCCGAAATACCGCTAAGTCCTGTGCCATGCTGTGCAGGAGGAAAGCCAGCACCAACGCATCATCGATCAAGCCGATACCGGGAATAAAGTCCGGCATGAGATCGACCGGACTCAATATATAGATCAGTGCGGCGGCGAGCGAGGCAAGTGTGCGTGCGGACAGGCCCCGATAGCTGCCGTCCTTCCATGCTTTCAGCAATCGAAACAAGAGAGGAAGATCCGTCCAGAAATGACCGATCATGCGTAATAACTCAAAGAATCTCGTCGATACCTTCATGCTCACCTCCTGACGACTGGGTCCCTGCCACATGCACCCGATGCGATGTAGGATACCAAAAGACATTGATTTCAGGAAACCCTATCCGGCCGGGGGAGTTGGGATCATTCTCCCAAGACACGATGAAACTCCTTCATTGCTGCCACGACACCTCCAGGGAATTGTTGGATACGACTCCCCAAGATAAAGATCGTTTCCTGGCCTAAAGTCGAGCGCAGCTCGGCTAGACGCTCCGAGCCGATACGTCCACCGACCGCAGGCATCATCGATCTGAGACAACCCCAAGTCCGCCGACAGTACTCCGCTACCGTAACACAGCCTTGTTGCGACATCGAATAGTCAGAGCCGAAGGCCGGATAAATGCTCAGATCTGAGCCAACCAATCGAGGCAGGAGTGCATAGACGACAGGAGAAGCGAGCCCACCCCCGCCCCGATCGACAGAGGTACCAAGCATGCACGGATGGCTCGCGATCGGCAGAGAAATCTCATCATCCAACCGAAGCGTTCTCAAGGCGTCCCAGCCGGTCAAGCCAGGGGCGACCAGGAGGCCTGATGCACCCAGGCTCCTTGCCTGTGTTGCGCGCCGACGCATCGTATCCAAAGATCCGCTGACATGCGCAAAATACAGGCAGGGCCTTCCGCGACGTGTGCTTGCCTGCACAATGGCCTCGCCACAACGGGCGACTCGTTCCTCAAAGCGACACCATCGCTGATCGACCAGGTTCTGGTCGTCCTTGATCAAATCAACGCCACCCTCGACAAATTGAACGGCCAATTCGGCGAGTTCACGGGGGTTGCGGCCTAGCGGCTTCAGGACCGCGCAGAGTAGTGGGCGATGGGAAACACCGACCGCCTGCCTGAGTCCGTCGATTCCCAATCGTGGTCCAGACCACGACGACAGCAGTCCGTTCGTCATCGCGAACGACAGCAATGTGACGTCTCCGCGAAGACTACTGGCCCCAAACAAGACATTGAGCAAATCACTGCAATCGCCGCCGAGGAGATCGCCGCCGAAGCGGATGGTGGCTTGAAATCGACCTTCGGTGGTCGCCCGCAGATTCTCTAGCCGGCCTAGTATCGTAGGTTGAAGTGAAGTCGGAAGGAGACTGCTCTCGGCTTCAATAGTCTGATCACAGCAGATACGTTCCGCCGTTCTTCGAGCCGACGCTTCCGGCCCATCGATCTCGTAGATCGCCGTGAGATAGTCCGCGAAATCAGGGGCTGTGGTAGTCATGACTGCGTCTTACCCGATGAGTTATCCTGCGACGGCGCTTCGGTCAAACATGTCGAAGCGGTCTGACGACGCCCCGCTGCGATCCGATAGAGCGCGAATCCCACGACGGCCACCATGGCAAGACCGGGCCACCCCCCGAATGGAGGAGCGGCAAAAATCGTAAATGGATCGGCGCTGAAGCCAGGCCACATGGCGGCGAGCGCGATCGGCATCGCGAGCATGATCCCCATCAAGGCTTCACCGGTGATCAGTCCGGCGGCAAAGAGCAATCCCCTCTGCAGCGCCTCTTGCCCTCCACCCATGCGCCTATGTGCCAACGCCGCAATCACGCCACCCACAAAAATGGTTGCTGAGAGCTTCAGGGGCAAGTAGATCCCGAGTGCCACAGCAAGCACGGGTAATCTCAACGAACTGCCACGTTGTTCTTGCCGTCGATCTGCCAGAATGATCAGAACTCCGATTACCGCCCCCAGTCCTACAAGAGACCAGGGCAATCCAGCTCCAAACACACTCTTGGTCAGGTTGGCCATCAATGTGGCCTGTGGCGCACTAAGGGGATGCGGGTGGCTGTTCGTCGGTTCGGCGATCCCATACTTGGCCTGGAGGAGCGACAGAACCGGCACGAGGACCAGGGCACCAGTCAGTACCCCGACGACTTGCATGACTTGTTGTTTCCATGGCGTCGCCCCGACCAGCTGACCTGTCTTGAGATCTTGGAGATTGTCGCCGCCCATCGCGGCGGCGCAGCAGACGACTGCTCCAATCACCAATGCTGCAGCCGGACCAGCCGGATGGCCGGCTCCCATGAAGAACACGAGCAGCAGTGCAGCGACCATAATGGTGGCAATCGTCACGCCTGAAACGGGGTTGCTTGAACTTCCGACCATCCCAGCCATATAGGCGGCGACCGACGAGAAGAGGAATGCGGCAAGTGCCATCACAATCGTCATCAACAACCCGAGAAGGAAATTGTCCACGACTGTCGAATAGATCCATGCCATCGGCAGGAGCGACAGGACAAATGGCACGACGATCCACAGGAATGATGCATCCTGTTCCGTCCGTAACAGGCCTGCCGTATTACTTGGTGTCCCGGATGAACGATAACTTGCTCGGAGCGTCATGAGACTCTTCCAGACCGGCTCACGCAATTTCGTGAGCGTCCACAGCCCCCCAGTGAGCATCGCTCCGATGCCGACATATCGAATCTGCCCGCTCCAGATCGACATTGCCGCCGCCAATCCGGTCCGATCAAGTGGTAGCCCATGGACGAGTCCATAAGCAGGCATCAGGACCACCCATCCGATGACCCCTCCAAGGAAGACCACCGCGGCCGTCTGGAGACCGATGATAAATCCAACTGCAAGGAGTGCCGGCGAAAGGTTAAGACCCGCGTAGAACACGGTGCGTCCAACCTGGATGGTCCCTTCCAACGATTCAGTCCACAATCGCAGGCCGCTCTCGCCGAACTTGGCCAAGCCACCGAGAAGCGCAGCCGACAACAGGGACTGAAAACCCCTTGTTGATTCGCAGGACCCGGCTTCACTCCGCTCCGCCGCACCGACCTTGAGAACTTCCGCCGTCGCCACTCCCTCAGGAAACCGCAAGCGAGCCGTTACGATCAGCGCCCGCCGCAGCGGGATCGTAAACAGCACGCCGAGTAACCCGCCGACCACAGCGATGGAGACGGTCTGCCAGTAATCAAACTCGGTCCAATACTCGACCAGCAGGAGCGCAGGAATCGTGAAAATGACGCCGGCCGCCAACGCTTCACCGGACGACGCTGCTGTTTGAACAATGTTGTTTTCGAGAACGTTCGATTCACGAAACAACCGCAAGATCGCCATGGAAGCGACTGCCGCAGGGATAGAGGCGGACACCGTCATGCCGGCAAACAAGCCTAGATAGGCATTGGCAGCTGCCAAGACCGCTGCCAGGATAACCGACAACAGGACTGCTTTAACGGTGATCTCAGGGAGTGTGACGGTGGCAGGAACGAGAGGCTGAGAATCCTTCATGATAGTCAGCCCTTCGTGATCGGACAAGCTACTCTCGAAACAGTCGTACGGACACAGTGCGGCCCTTGATGCGAGCGCGGCCAAGTGTTTTGATAATGTCTGAGGCCATAGATGCCGGTACATCAACGATGGAAAACCGATCTTCGATTTCAATGGCGCCGATGAGGCTGGAGTTGACCCTCGCCTCATTGGCAATCGCCCCCACCAAATCGCCTGGCCTGATGCCTGCCGCTCGCCCTACGCCTACATACACCCGCGCCATCTCAACCGTTCGCCCACCCTGTCGTGACCTTCCTGTCGGCGGACGGTCTGGTCCAGACGATCTGTGAGCCAGACCACTCGAATGCCTTGCATCCCGAATCAGCCGTCCAAATTCAGGTTGCCTGACAGGTACGGCAGGGATCTCCTGCTCCAGACGCTCGCCACCTTGCGCGCGAACCAGTAGCTTCAACGCCGCTGCCGCCACCTCTGCCGGTGGATGGGCTGACAGCCTCTCAACGAGAGGCTTAAACGCATCCACCTGGCCATCGCGTAACACCTGTTCCACCGCCGCCTGCACACGATCCAACTGCTTGGCACGAAGATCTGCCACGCTCGGAATCGGCATGACGGTGACCCGAGCCTTCGTGTGTTGTTCGATTGTCCGTAGGAGCCGCTGTTCACGGGGATCGAGAATGGTGATCGCCGCACCCTCCCGACCGGCCCGTCCGGTCCGGCCGATCCGATGGACATAGACTTCAGCGGAGGACGGAAGATCGTAGTTGATGACGTGGGATACCTGCGGAATATCCAGCCCGCGCGCTGCCACATCAGTCGCCACAAGCAATTCAGTTTGGCCGGCCTTGAACGCCTGCATGACACGGTCACGCTGCCCCTGGCTCATGCCACCGTGAATGGCCTCAGCTCGATGACCACGGCCCGCTAACATGGCCGTCACTTCATCGACCTCCAGTCTGGTTCGGCAGAAGACCAGCGAGGAGTTCGCGCCTGCCACCTCGACCACACGGGCGAGTGCCGCCGCCCGATGAGGCCTCGCGACGATATAGGCAGTCTGCTGGACCCGTGGAGCCGTGCCGGCCTTGACCGGTTCTTTGGCAATGGTGATCTCGATCGGGTTCTGCAGATGCCGATGGGCGATCGCGCGGATTCTTGGAGGGATGGTCGCTGAAAACAAGGCGGTCTGTTTGACCTTGGGCGTCTCGGCCAGGATCGCCTCCAGATCATCCGCAAATCCCATGTCGAGCATTTCGTCTGCTTCGTCCAGGACGACGATCCGCACCTCCTGCAGTTTCAGCGTGCCACGGCGAATGTGATCCAGTGCGCGCCCCGGGGTGGCGACAACCACGTCGACTCCCCGCTTCAGCGCGTGCAACTGGGGACCGATAGCCTGCCCCCCATACACCGGCAGCACGCTCACTCGTAATTCCTTTCCGTACCGCTGCACCGCTTCCCCAACTTGAATCGCCAACTCACGGGTCGGTACGAGCACGAGGGCAGAAGGTCGTATCCTCACGACATGACTGATCAGCTGCAGCATCGGTAACGCGAAGGCGGCGGTCTTGCCGGTGCCGGTCGCAGCCTGTCCAAGCAGATCCCGGCCTGCCAGAAGCGGAGGAATCGCTTCGCGTTGGATGGGGGTGGGTTCTTCGTAGCCCAGCGTTTCCAATGTCGCGAGTAGCGGTGCTTCGAGGCCTAAGGCGGCGAAGCCTGGTGAAAACCCCGTGACGGTGGGAGTAGCGGACTCCGAAGACGGGCCGTGCTTCATATGGTACTCGGCGGCATTTCTGTCTGCCATGCTCGTGGGATCGTGGAGCGTATAGAACGACGACTCACAGGAGGCTGGATGTTACGTTGAATGAGGCGGTAACGCAAGATCTGCTGGGAGCCGATTCTCAGAGATCATCGCAAGTCAGATCGGTAAGCACCAGTGGTTTGAATCACGTACCGGGGGAGAAATCGATTCTCAGTCCGCCGGATACAAATCACGGTATCCAAGAGGATGGTCCCACAACTTGAGCGGACAGGTGCCGGACACCCAGTCCGCTCACAGATGTACCGCGACATAGCCGGGCAGAGACCTGTTGCTCCTATAGCTTCGACAGTGTCACTGAGCGTATCGGAATCAATCGGTCCTCTGTCGGAATAAGGAACATGACCTCTGCAAGCGCTCGGTAACTCGCTTCCAATTCACGGCAGCGATTCACGAATCGACCGGAGGATAACCGGGGAAAATAATCGCGGTGCCGCTCGTAAAAGCGCGCACGGCGTCCCCAACGCTCAGCCTTGAAGATACACAACCGAGTGACCAATTCCAAAAGATGGTTGGGTGATAACCGCTTAGATCTCCGTCTCTCCGGAGTAGGAATTACGAATGTAGGAACGGTCAGTTCCTTTGTCACTTCTTTCATACTGTCCTCCTTGTGCCTGATCCATCGTCTCGAACGCCATAGCTCAATCGCCATGAGTGGTTACAGTTCCAGCTCATCCTAACATACTTACGTAATCACGGAACATGAGAAGACCATTAGAGGTAGATGAGAACCCTTTCATACAGGTTAAGAGTCGCACAACTGATCTTTATCGTACAGGAGGTACGAAGCCGACGTCGGCAATGGCAGCGGCTTGAACTGGAGGATAGGCCCCTTCGAATTTCGTCGGAAAGACGTACAAACGCTCCCCGACCGAGAACAGCAGCCGATACTCCTGTTCGGCATCGCTGCGCAGATACACCGTAAGCAGCGAGGATGTCGGTTGTTTATCGACCCGTGCCCAATTCAGTCCGAGCTGCGCAGGGACCACATACAGGCCGACGGCAACCACGGCGAACGCGATATACGCCATTGACAGATCAATGAGCCGGTTCATGGGCTTAAACCGCACCACAACCAACTCGAGTGCCGAGCTGAACAGGAGCAGAATCGCGACGACACCGATAATCGATAGAGCAATAGCCGAAGTGACATAGTCGAATGTGCTCAGGAGTGGGGCTATCACTAGGAGCGCGAGCAAGAACCATGACCCATACCGAACCAAGACCACGGAGAGCTTGAACTGAAAGCCTTCGGTCACATCCTCTTGACTCCCGATCGCCGCGAGATTCGTCGTAGCCAGATATCCCAAGTAGAGCATCAGTAACAGCGGCACCCAGCTTTGGCTGAAATAGGTCGCCGCCGGAACCTCCTCCAAGATCCATGAGGCTCCAAATTCGGAAAAATAGGCTTTCGTGTAGATCGATCCGGCGAGATACGCCACTCCACTCAAGGCAGCCAATCCGACTAATGCCTTCGGCGTCTGCTCGATGAGTCGCCGAGCACCGGCTCGGGAAGATTTGCTCCTGTCAGGATCGTCGCGGGACATGGATCACGATATAGAACCTGGAATAAGCGGTGAGTTGGAGAGGTTCGATTGTACGCCAAGGGCAGCCGCCGCAAGCAGAGAAAGAGCAACCCATGCGCCAGAGCGAGAGGAAGAACGGAGAACAGGATCCAGATCTCTTGTGGATCGAGGATCGAGACTGCTAGCTTGAAAATGCTGCCACAGCCTCTTCTTCCGTGTTGCACAATTGAATCTGTTCACCATACACGCGATTCAGCAGATTAAATCCACTGGCCTCAAGCGCTTCTTTGACCATCCCCTTCGCTGCGGCGATTTTCATCTCTCCGCGAACGTTGTTCAGCTGCTTGCAGGCCAGAATCAAGACCCGGATGCCCCCGCTGCTGATATAGTCCACATCGGCCAGGTTAACGATGACCTTTTTCGTACCTGTGTCCACGATCCTTTTCATCTCCTGGATTCCTTGTTCGGCCGTGGTGGCGGAAAGGCTCCCCAGCATCTTGACGAAGGTAACCCCGGCGTTCTCGCGAGAGGTCATCGTCAACGTGTGTCGGGTCTCTTGGTCCATGGTTGCACTCCTTTGTTCTTCGCCTCTTCCCCGATCATCCCATTCACAGCGACTGTCCTATTCGAGGAGCCGCGACTCCCACAGCGTGCCCCATCATACCATCGATACTTTCTCTCCTTCCATCCCGACGATACCCTCGACGGGGCGTCAATGATTCAACGAAGCACCGTACCTCGGCCAATCGAAAGGTGGATTAACCTGTCTCTCGGACCTTTGAGATGGCGTCTTCCAGAGTGGAGGCATGGAGGCTCATCATCAAGGCCCCAGTCAGTTGAAGTACCGCTCTGACATGGTCAGTCCCTCCACTCAGGACGACTCTCCCGCCGATGCGGGTCATGGACATCACGGCTTTCAGGATTACTCGCAGTCCAATGGACGAAATGTAGGAAATTCGAGCGAGATCCAGGATAATTCTCCGTTCCCCGCGCTCGATATGTTCCGTCAGGATGCGCTCGGCCTCCGGTGCGCTGTTCGTGTCGAAACGGTTCTGCGGGGTGACGATCATCACATCACCGCTTCGGTGTGAAGTGACGCTCATGGCCATGCTCGTTGAGTCTTGCCCCGGTTGTGGCGACTTCCATCCACCTTCGAATATCCTGATTCCGGTTTGATCGGGGCGTCTCAGAGCAGCGGACGGGTCAGATACAAGCTTCTTTTTCACTGTCAAAACGTTGCGTCCCACGTTGCGATGGTACGTCACCTCGTCAAACATGGAGCGCACCAAGTGAATGCCCAAACCGCCGATCTCACGTTCGTGCAGGAGCAGCGACAGATCCGGAGCGGCGACCGTTAAGGGGTTGAAGGGAATCCCGTCATCCGTCATGGTGAGGGTCACGCACTCATCGCGCACTTCGCCTTCCACCCCAATGGTGTGCTCTGTCGGGTCATGCGGGAAGGCATATTGCACGATATTGTTGAGGAGATCATCCAATGCCATGTTGAGTGTAGGGATCAGCGGCTTGGCCCGTTCCCATTGCGCCACATATCGCTCAAACGCCAGCTGGATCACGGGGATGGCCGACAATTGGTTGAGCATGGTCTGACGAAACACGCTGACCGCCACATCGGACGGGGCGACACCGAGATACCGTATCCCCAATATGGTGATATCGTCCGCCTGAGGCGCATCACCGGCAAAGGTCTTCACCGCCTTCATGACATCACTGATCCGATCGACCACTGAAACAGCCATGGATTGGTCGAGAACCGTTTTCAAGCGGTCCTTGCCGAACAGTTCGCGCCGCCTATTGTCGGCTTCGGTAACCCCATCGGTGTACAAGAAGAGCTCATCTCCCGGTCCCAATTGGATGAAGCTTTCCTTGAAGGCGATGCCAGGCATAGGACCGACGAGGGGCCCGTCTTGAGCCGTCAACCATTCGAACTGTCCATCCCTTCGCTTCAACAGCGGAGGATTATGACCTGCGTTCGTGGTAAGAAGGGTGCCGTCGCGGAGATTCAAGATGCCCAGATACAGGGTCACAAACATACAAGCATCGTTCTCCGCGCTGAGCGCATCGTTCACATGGGTGACGATACTGGCTGGTGAGGGGTCGGAGGCCGCCCTGGTTTTCACCATAATCTTGGTCATCGCCATGAACAGCGCAGCAGGGACTCCGTTGCCCGACACATCGCCGATGACGAAACAGAGTCGATGGTCATCGACCAGGAAAAAATCGTACAGATCGCCTCCGATTTCCAAGGCCGGTTCAAGCACCGCATAGAGCTCCATCTCTTTCCGATCCGGAAAAGCCGGAAACCGGCGCGGGAGCATGCTCTGCTGAATATCCCGGCCGACATTAAGTTCTTCCTGCATGCGGGATTTCGCGGCCTCCACCAACGCCAACGAATCCGCTAACCGCGCCTTGGCGTCTTCGGCAGCCTGTTCCGCGCGTTTCAGAGCCGTGATGTCGGTGGCGATGAAGACGATGCCTCCGTCGTGCGTCTTCCGCTCGTGAATCTGGATCCACTCGCCGCTGGAACGGTATTGCATGTAGAGCCCTTGAGGATGGTGATGCATGTCGAGGCGCTTCTGTATCCAAGATTCGACATCCCCGATCGCATCGGGGATGTCGCCCCGTTCGGCAATACGGCGAATGATCGATTCGAACGAGTCGCCGAGTTGCACTCCGCCCCCCCCACCCGACACTACTTCGCGATACTTGCGGTTACAGATGACCAGCCGATCGTCTGGGTCAAACAGAGCAAACCATTGGGGAACACTCTCGATGGCCTCGGTCATGCGGGCATGGCTATCACGCGCCAGACTGGATGCCGCCGTCACTTGCCGATCGATGATGGCCAGGAGTGTCGAGAGCGAGACGGCCACAACCGCGAGGAGGTCCACCTCGATTCCCGGCGGCAGAGCACTGGTCGTCATGTGGGAAATCCCGTACATCGGAATCATGCCGATGAGGTGGGAACCGGAAAGCGCAAACCCCATGGCACTCGCCTTTTCCGTCACCCGCCAGTTTCCGTACGCGATATTCCAGGCTCCAAGTGTGAGGACGACGATGCTCAGTCCTACGATCCCCGCAACCGACAACACAAAGAG
The DNA here is from genome assembly GCA_011090425.1 of Nitrospira sp. LK70. GTDB lineage: Bacteria > Nitrospirota > Nitrospiria > Nitrospirales > Nitrospiraceae > Nitrospira_D. The sequence goes on from PHGD01000071.1 coordinate 11,383, forward strand.
CAGCAGGTCATTCTGCAGATCGATCGGCTGGTGGACTGCCATCATGCTGGAGAAATGGGTCACGATCATGCAAGCACCCATGAGCATCCCTCCGGAGACGAGCCTCATTCGACCGTCGGCATGACTGCTGATTATGTACACGGCCACGGCCCCTGTCGCCCCGGCGGACAGGAGGGACAGAACGGCGAGCCCTGAGTCCTGGACTGCCGAGACCGGCGGACAGAATGCCAGATTGCCGACGTAGTGGATCACCCATATTTCAAGGCCGGCCGCGACGGCACCGATGAGCAGCCATCGTGCCCTGACGGGTCCTTGGTCGGGCGCGCGCATCCGTTCGGCGATGCTGAGGATGACATAGGCAGCAGCACCACCCAGCAGCATCGAGCAAGCGGCAAGCAAGGGATCGCACATTCCGAGCATGACGAAACTCCACTCAGATGACGTCAATCGGCGTCGTAGCCACTTCGGCAACCGCCAGCCTCTTGGACTATTGCGACAAGGCAACGTCGGACATGATTCGAAGAATCACCCACCATGAGTCAACGCACCGGTTGATCGAGACGATCCCAGCGAGGAGTCCTCGTGTTGGGATCCACCGACCAGTAGATGAACCGCACCTGCCCCAGAATGTATTCCTTGTTGATCGGTCCCAAGAAGCGACTATCCAGACTCTCCTCCCGATTGTCACCTAAGACAAAATAGGTGTCGGGAGGCACGGTCATAGGTCCGAAGTTATCACGGACGTTTCCGGCCATGCTGGATCGGTCCGTATGTTGCGCATAGGACTCGGCGACCGCTTCTTCGTTCACAGAAACCACCTGATTGCGAATGTCGATCCGATCGCCGGGAACCCCGATCACACGCTGGAGAAAAAGCGTTCCATTCTCGTCCGGATAACGATAGACGACGATATCCCCGCGCTGAGGTTCGGCTGCATGATACGCAGCCCTATGCGTAATCACACGGTCTCCCGGCAAGAGCGTCGGTACCATCGCCTCATTCGAAATCTGGAGCCGCTGTGACTGCGCCCGCACAGCCGGCAAAAGATCCGGCAGGCGGTCCGTCACAAAATTCCAGCGAAGCTCCTGCACCCTGGACGTCGAGGTGAGGATCTCGCTGCTATATCTTCTGACCAACCATCTGGCTTCTGCAGCAGACAATTTCGAGGCATAGTATTGCGCGAGATGGTTCTCCCAGAAATCGGCCGGGGCCAGATCGAACAGCATGACTCTGAGTGAGCGCGCAAACGACCGCGCGATGCGTTCCATCTCTGGTGAAGTGAACGGATCGGCAAGCTCAGACTCGACCTCCAGCTGGTGACTGTACCCTGCAACATCGGCCTGGTCCACGATCGACTCATACAATCGATCCGACGCCACCTCAAGTTCGGCGAGCTGATGAAAAACGGTCTGCGACTCGCTGTCACGGTCAGATTGAACCACTGGGGCGGTGCTGCACCCAACCCAGAGTCCACTACAGGTTACAAGTAGACAGCCGGCAACGTGATTCGAAGATCTACCAAACATGCGGGACAGGCAAGAGAAAATCTTGAAGCTCAGTCAAGGCTCCTCTCGTTCATGCGTCCCGTGAGGATACCTCACTGGGCCGCGATTGGAAAGCCACCCGGGTACGGCTCCGGAGCGGCCTGATGAGCGGAGTCCTCGATAGGGGCCGAGGAATCGTGGCGGCGGGAAACCGTCCACCACGCGAGTCCTAAGCCATGTTCAAAAAATTGATAGTGCTGGCCAAGCAAACGCAGTCGGTATGTAATTGTGGCCAAGAGGATTTACTCACAGGGGGAGCACGACCATGATCAATCGAAAGCTCATCGGCCTGGTTAGTCTCGCGCTGTACGCGGGGTTTCTGGTATGTCCAACGGACGGATCAGCTGAATGGTATGTGGACGCCTACGCGGGGGCCGTCTGGACCGAAAACGCGAACTTGACCGTGACCAGCACCTCAGGGACCACGACAACCTACCACAACCTCGATGTACAGAACTCTTGGACGGCCGGTGGCCGTGGGGGGTATTGGCTGGACAAAGGAAAGATGGATTGGCTTGGATTCGGGTTGGACGTCTTCTTCTTCCACCTCAAGACGCCCCCGGGACAACAGGTGGGCGTGACCGGTACTGGGGGCACCACCACAGTACCCGCCGATTGGAGCTTACCGGCATGGGGAATCGGCTTCGATGTGCTCCGTCTGCGGCTCCCCCTCCTTCGAGACGAACAATTCGTCCATGGGCGTGTGCAACCGTATATTGCCGCAGGACCTACGCTGTTCATTACCTATGCTGGCCAAAACACGTTTGTTCAGCCGGGCGGACAAAGCTCCACCGACGTTTCCGTCGGGGCTAAGGTCGACGCTGGAGCGACCGTCATGATCACCAAACAGATCGGGGCGTTCGCACAATATCGCTTCACGCACTTCACCAGCGAATTGGATTATCAGAACAATCAACCGACCCTCGCCACTGAAACATTCAAGACCACCTATGATTCGCATCATGTCATCGCAGGGCTGTCAGTGCGCTTCTGATTCCAAGGACAAGACAAGACTCCCCGTCCCTGCTCGACCCTCTATCAGGCTCGATCATCGCGTGGCCGAGCAGGCCGGTGGACCGAGTTTCTGAACCATTTTGGCGTCAGCAGTCGGAGCAAGGTTCGTGGCTTGAGCGCCAAGTCTTGATACTGCCTCTCCCCGGCCATGACGTCCGTCACCGCTTCACAGAGGGGCTGCCCCAGGTGAGAAAACGCCCAGGATCGTATTCGAGGAAAATCATACAACAGTCGAGCCAGCAATCGTCCTCTTTGCAGTTCAGGAAGAATCGTTTCACTCAGTGAACCGGTATAGGCCTGTCGTACAGGCTCCTCTTCCAGAAGCCCGTCGACCAACGATTGGGCTGCCATCAGGCCGCTTCGAACGGCGAATGAAATGCCTTCTCCGGTGACAGGATCGGCAAAGCCGGCGGCATCTCCGACCAAGACGATGCGCTTTTCGACGAACTGTCCTCGTGGTCGGATGGGAATGACATACCCATGGCGGGCGACTTGCGTAACGAAACCACAGTCGAGCAGGTCGAGATAGCGTGCCATCGCCTGTTTGAGGTCGCTCCCCCGCCGCACCATCGACAAGACTCCGATTGACAGATGCTGTTGTTTGGGAAACACCCAGGCATACCCATGGGGGAGCAATCCAAAATCGAATCTTGCAATCCCATGAAATGTGTCCAACCGGTCATGGGGCACCGTTACTTCGTACTCCAGAGCCGGAATCAGGACGCGTCCATCGGCGAGATCGAGGGTTCGTGAGACTGTACTGAGCGCCCCGTCCGCTGCCACGACGAACTTGGCGTTCATCGAGCCTGCACCAGTGACGAGCGTGACGAAATCGCCGTGGAACAAGACGCTGTCTACGACGCACCGTTGGTGAACTGTCGCCCCGGCTTCTTGCGCAGCGGAAAACAGAGCATAGTCAAATTGATTGCGCATCGTCATCGAGACAATGGGAGTCGGTCGATGCGATGTGAAGGACAATTTTCCCGGGAAAAAATTCAACTGCGCCGTATGACAGTCCTGTTCGACCACATGACGCACATCCATCGGCAGCGCCTGCATGGCGCGCCCAACGATCCCGCCACCGCAGGTCTTGTACCGTGGCAGCGCAGCTTTCTCGACGACGGCCACAGACACTCCCGCCTTCGCTAGACGCCACGCCGCGCAAGCCCCGGCCGGTCCGCTGCCGACGACGATGACGTCAAACGTGCGGTTCATGGAAATGAGTTCGCAGGCAACTGATCAATGCGGGAGAGGATTTCGAAGCCAAGGGCGAGGAATACCGCGCAGATCTTGCTCGACGGTGGGTTTGAAACGCAGGTGATAGGCGACCACATTGGCGCAGTCACCGTTGCCATTCGTCCGCACTCAACGGCTTTTCTGTCTTTCGTTCTGCGACGATTGCCGGATCGTGCAGATTTTCCATGAGGCATGATCGTCACGTTTTCTCAGTTATGGGCTTGGAATTTTGAGATCCTTACAGATCTTCCGTACAAGGAACTCGTTGATCTCTCGATGGCAGGGAATTGTAGCCAAGTTTTCAGTTCCTGTCTTCACTTGTGTTAGCCTATGTGGAGCGTGGCGGGGAGATCGGGATATATGGTGCGTCTCATCCTACTGTTGATCGTGGTTGCCCTAGTCCTTGTCGGACCGCAGCTCTGGACCAGGCGGGTGTTTACCAAGCATAGTTCGCCCCGTGCCGACTATCCGGGAACCGGAGGGGAATTGGCCCGGCATCTGCTCAATCGGTTCGACCTGCGGCACATCACAGTCGAACCGACCGAGACGGGAGACCACTACGATCCTGTCACCAAAACCGTCCGCCTGACGCCCCCTATCTTCGATGGGAAATCCCTCACAGCGATTACGATCGCCGCGCACGAGGTCGGACATGCCATTCAAGATCACCTGGGTTACCAGCCGCTCGCAGAGCGCACCAAGCTCGTGCGGGTCGCGCAGGGTGCGGAAAAGGTCGGAGCGGTCCTGATGATGGGAATTCCGGTCGCAGCAGCCGTGGCCCGAACGCCGGTCGCAAGTGTCGTCGTCATGATGGCCGGGCTCGCGACGATGGGGATCTCCACGCTGGTCCACCTCGTCACGCTCCCAGTCGAGTGGGACGCCAGCTTTGGTCGTGCCCTTCCCATACTCCGGCAGGGCCAGTACCTCTCGCCTCAAGATGAGCAGGGCGCCCGCAGCATTCTCACCGCCGCCGCGCTGACCTACGTTGCGGCCTCACTGGCCAGCCTGCTGAGCCTGTGGCGTTGGATCGCCTTCTTGCGACGATAAGCCCGGTTTAGCTCTGTGCTTGTGTCCACGTCAAGCAGACATCAACGTCACGTGCACCGTGCGTTCGCGCGGGCCGTCCAGTTCGACCAGCATCACCGATTGCCAGGTGCCGAGCACCAGCTTGCCGCCGGAGATCGGCACGGTCAGCGACGGCCCCAAAATCGACGAGGCCATGTGCGACCAGGCATGGGCGGGATTATGCGCGTGTTGAAACTGAATACGTGGAATCATCTTCTCAACCACCTGCAAGAGATCCTGCTCCGTGCCCTCCCTGATCTCCCCGGCGGTCAACGCCGCCGTCGTGTGCGTCACAAAGAGCACGGAGAGGCCTTCCTGTAGCTTCGCCTTGCGGATCAGCACCTCAAGCCGATCGGTCAGATCCACGGCTTCTTTGGCGACTGTTGTTCTGATGCGAAGCGCTTCGGTCATAGGGGTCCCTTACTATGTTTCTTTACTTCCAAGATCGTTCGCAATCAGCCGGAATTGTTCTAGCGCCGATTCGAGGTCGTCGCCGAGAAGTCGTCTCGCTCATAGGTCTCGCGTTCCTTGGAGACTTCACCCTCTTGTCCCACGACTGTATAGCTGCTCTTTTTGCCGAAGGGTGGATTGGTTAACACGATGGTGAACCGTTCGCTGGGGTCTGACGCGAGAGAATCAGCAGCCTCGATGGGCTCATAGTCTTGCGCGCCGATGCCGTACAACAACAGATTCATGGCGCAAAGGCGGACGACGCTCTGCACTAATTCATAGCGCCCTTCAACGTCTCTTCTTTGAGCTTTCGCTTCTCAGTCTTCGTCAGGTTGAGATTGTGTTTCACGACGTAATCGTACGCGGCGAGCAGAAAACCACCGGTTCCACAGGCCGGGTCACAGATCGTGTTCCTCGGCTTCGGAGCCACACAGTCCACCATGGCCGCAATTAAAGGACGTGGGGTGAAGTACTGACCCGCCCCACCCTTCACGTCCTCAGCGTTCTTTTGAAGCAGGCCTTCGTAGGCGTCGCCCTTCACATCCGCGCTCATGGCGGACCAGTCTTCCTTGTCGATCAGGTCCACGATCAAACGGCGCAGCTAGGCTGGGTCTTGGAACTTGTTCTGAGACTTGTTGAAGATCAGCCCGAGCAGGCCCTTCTCGTTGCCAAGCTTTTCTAGGCTGTGGCGATAGTGGTCGAACAGTTCATCGCCATCCTTCTTGAGCAGACTTTGCCAACTGTACTTGTCGGGAACCGGACTCGGCTGGTGATACGGCGCCTTCGTCCGCTCATCGGCCATCTTAAGGAAGAGCAGGTAAGTCAACCGCTCGACATAGTCGCCATAGCTCATCCCGTCGTCACGAAGGACGTTGCAGTAGTTCCAGAGTTTTTGGACGATAGTGGAGGACGTCATCGAAACGGAATCCAGACGTTACTCAAGGCGTGCGCTGAAATATGGAAGGGATGGCTACGACGCCGCAGCCAATTCACGCGCATGGGCGATCTCACGCCGGTGAACCGGACGGACCTGAGCGGCCATCAGGGTCACCACCGCCACCGTCTCGCCATCCAGCGTGGTAAATTCGACCTCGTACCCTTCGCCGTCTCGATGAATGAGGACGACCGTGCCGATATCCCCTCGCGTGAGGCCATGTTGAGGAAGGTCGCATTCCAAGATGACGTCTTCCAACTCCTGAATCATGGTATTCTTCGTTTCAAGGGATAGGCCGTAATAAATCGAGGCGTCTGGCCCTCCTTATCTATAAACCAGACTGTCCGAACTTGCAATTGTTGACCGGTTGGCGCGACCAGCGGGCCTTCGATCACACATCGGATGCCGAACGGCGTGGGTTCGGAGAGGGCGACGTTGTTATCGAGCGCATGTTGCCGTACTGCAGTCGCCAGTGTTTCCCAAGCCGTAGCCTGAAACCCAAAGGCAGAAAAGAACCTCGCCTTTGCGCGACCGGCCCGATGAGTCGATGAAAGCAGATACTCCGTTACTTTCGCCTGGGGAATGTCCAACCGGTCTGCATAGGGAAGTTTCATGCTGACCGTTCCTGCAACGCATTACGGACAAGCTTTCCCGAAAACGCTTGGCTAAGAATCGCCTGCCGCAACCGATCGGCGCGGGTGAGGTTGGTTTCGACGGTGGCTTCGAGTTCATCGATAACAGACAAGCGGCGCTCGACTTCGGCGACGATCTGATGTTGTTCGGAAGCAGGCGGAAACGGAATAGGAAACGCGCTGAGCTTTGTTATGTTGATTGATGCAAGATTTGGTTGTCTGTTTACCTTCGCGCAGGAAATAAGTCTGTCCAAACGAGTTCCCCCACCATGAAACAAGCTTTGGAGATATGTCGGCCAAATACAATCTGGCACGGAAAACATGGTTCTGGTGAATACACTCGAAAAGCTGACCTTCCCAAACCCATCCTCTGCCAAGTTTATCTCTATCTCCCCCTTCATTGAACAAGATATCTCCTGGTACAAGCCGCAAATCCTTGATATCTGCCTCAGACGCTTTGATCTCCCTTATTTCAGTAAGGTCTAGGTAACCTCGCTGGACATTAGCAACCCGCAAATAAGAGACTGTTCTCGCAGCAGAAGATTTCCTGATCTTATCAACTGTAATCCCACCTTTGAGAGCAGCAATAGTGTCCAGCCTTACCCATACCCATCGGTTTGGCAATTCAGGAAGATCGCTGATGTTCGGCTCAACTGGTGTGCTATGTCCTGCTCTCCCAGCCCACTTCGCTCGTCGTTCGGCTAGGATGCGTTCAAGGAGTTTGCTGGCTGGTTCGACGTTGGGGTGCCGCCTGCGCCAATCTTCGGTAAGCTTCCCTTCGACGGCGGCTTTGAGAACGGCGGCTTTGTAGCGTTTGAGGTTGGCCTTGGTGCGCTTGAGCGACGCGACGGCTTCGTCGAGACGGGAGAATTGCTTTTCGATCTCGGCGACGATGCTATCTTGTTGTCCACGTGGCGGCTTCACAAATGGGACAGTACGGGCAAGAGTGGTTGAGGACACGCTCGCTTGATTCACATGCTTGACGCAGTTGTGAAGAAAGTATCCCCGCATCCATAAATAGTGGAGCTGGTACGCTGCGAATTTTGGAGAGACGGTGTCATGGAAGACCACGCGCGTCATGTGGTTTGAAAAACCCCAGTCGTCAGCTGTCGAAACAAACGCTGTCTTCCCTATTAACTCCGGGCTATTCGTGTTGCTAAAGAGAACGTCGGCGGAGTGGAGGCGCTTTGTGTCTGCATCGGGTGCAACGGACTTGATCTCTGAGAGATCGAGTTTACCGAAGCGATCGATGTTGTACGGACGTATATGAGGAATGCCGCGACCTTCTTTGTTATGTTTTCCGCTTGCAAATCCTGGCTGAATCTCAAATGCAAAATCGCCCACGTAACCCTTGCCCCATGTCGGCGGCAATGTCTCCAGATCTATTGGGTAATGCATCCCGGTTTGCAATGATGTCACGCTGCCAACACCCCTTTCAGCTCTTCAATGATCCCGTTCAACTCACTACCAAACACCTGATGCACTTTCCCTAGTCCACCTTCCCGATTAAACGGCGCCAGCTCGAAAGACAAGGGTCTTTATCCTAGCCGCTCCTTCCAGTAGCCCGGCCGCCTCTTTAGATGCATGACGGACACGACGAAGATACCACGAGGACGTTGACTATAGACGACGGCAAAAGGGAAACGATGCACGAGGAAGCGCCTCGTTCCTCCCTTATATTCAGGCCAGGTGTTTGGGGTATTACAGATTCGGGTGATGGCTGTGGTGATCTCTTGAAAGAACGATTCTCCTAAACCAAGCCGTTGCGCCTCGTACCATGCCTTGGCTCGTTCCAGCTCGGCAAGAGCCGCTGGATGGAACTCAAGCCCCTGTTCACTTGCCATGTCGCAATCGTCTCTGCACCTCTTCCCAGGGAATCATTTTCACTTCGCCCCGGTCAATTTGTTGGATGCGCTTCTGGATTTCTTCCTGCCAGGCCTGCTCCACGTCGGCATCCGGAACCTCGTCGAGACTGGCGATGAGTCGCTCGGCCACTTCTGCACGCTCATTGGAGGATAATTTGAGGGCCTCTTCCAACACAACTTGAGACTTTTGCGTCATGGCAAATCTCCAACTAGGCTACCAGGGCTACGTTCAACGCTTCCATTATGGGCTGAAGACCTTCTAGAAACAATCGATGGGCTTTTCCTAACCCACCCTCACGGTTGAACGGCGCCAGTTCGAAGTCCTCCCTTTCAATACTCAGATTCGCCGCGACATGATCGCGGATCATTTCGAGCCAACGAATCTGCTCCGCCTTGAACGGCTCTGGATTCCCGCTTTCGCGGGAATGACGGATCGTTTGCACGAGCCAGGCATTGAAGTTTGCGTTCACCCACTCCGGGAACGGCACCAACTCATTGTCCTGATGGATCGCGAAGCGGACGAGGGAGACCAAATCCGTCAGGATGCGTTTACCGCTCGTGCCTTTCACCTTTGACTTCTCCAGCGCAGCATAGGCCTGCCAGAGTTGGGATTCGTTTCAGAGGTAAGGCGGTTTCTGGATGGCGTCGGCCGGTTCCTTGATGCTTTCGAACGTGAGCCGTTGCCTGTAGGGCTTACTATAGAGAATCTGGAGTGCCGTAATTTCATCCTTGTGTGTCTTGATGAACTGACTGCACGATCGCCTTGGCACGAGCTAGCGCCTCGGCGCTAAAGCCTGCTTCGATGACCTGGTCCTGGCTCACGTGGTCGATGGTGAGTTCGTTCTTCTTTTTGATATCGATGAGCAGCTCGCGGAGCTTCGGATCCTGGAAGGGCTTGGCTGCCTCTTGTAGGAGCGCGGCGGCGGCCTTTGCCATCTGCTGTTCCGTCGGCTTGTCCGTCCCGAATTGTTGCCTGGCCCGCTCTTCCTGCCGATCGGGATTGACCGCTTCAACAAGTCGGCGGCTCAGGTCTTTGAGGAAATGGCCGCCGCTGGCTTTGATAATGGCCTGATCGTCTGTCTTGGTGATGCGGTGCTCCATGCGCGCGAGCCGTCCGGCGATGCTCGTGAACACGTCTTCGTCGGTGTTTCCTAATGCGACGGCCTGTAAAAGTTTGTCGAAGGCTACGCTCGGTTTCTTTTCCATCGGCCTCGCGTCGGTCTTGTCCTGCTCGCAGCAGTCTACGGCATCGACGATGACGAAGTGATCCTTGCTCGGCGCGTCGGGCGTGACGCTCTTCACGTCGTCGACCTTGATGACTCGGACGCCCCTCCCCTTCATCTGTTCGAAGAAGGTTCAGGATTTGACGGCTCGCATGAAGAGGACGATTTCGACCGGCTTGATGTCGGTGCCGGTGGCGATCATGTCTACAGTGACGGCGATGCGAGGCATAGCGCGCATTATTCACGATGAGCACCCCATCGGTGTTGGAACGACCTCGTGGGTGTATCCGAACCTGTGAGCGGGAGGCGCCGACCTGATGACGTCGGAGTTTTCGCCCTGGTACGGCTTCACGACACGCCATGGGAGCTCTGCTGGGGCACTTGCAGAGACACCACTCCTCTTGTG
>PHGD01000177.1 GCA_011090425.1 Nitrospira sp. LK70
CGCGCGCAGAGAAAGAAAGCCGCGTCCTGATGGTGAAGCGTAAGAATCATTCGAAGTCAGCACATGGCGGAGGGAAGGCCTGGGCCGGCCGGTTCCGAGAGCAGACCGATCCCTTCGTCGAAGCGTTTACCAAGTCGGTGACGATCGACAGTCGGCTTTATGGCGAGGATATCGTCGGGAGCATCGGTCATTGTAAAACACTCGAAAAGGCTCGGATCCTCACGCGAGCAGAAACACGCACCATCGTCCGTGGATTGGGGTCAGTCAAACGCGAGTTCGATCGTGGACAATTCGTCTTCTCACCTCAAGACGAAGATATACACATGGCAATTGAGAGGCGATTGACCGAACTGATCGGCCCGTTGGGGGGCAAATTGCACACCGGCCGTAGCCGGAACGATCAAGTGGCCTTGGATATTCGGATGTATTTGCGTACTCAGCTGGATGAGCTGCATGAGCAATTGGCCGGCTTTCAACGCGTGCTGGTTGCAAAGGCCGGTGCAAATCGCTCACTGATCATGCCCGGGTATACTCACCTGCAACGGGCTCAGCCGGTCCTGTTCGCGCATCACGTGCTGGCGTATGTGGAGATGTTCGAACGAGACAAAGGCCGACTGCGTGACGCAAGAGGTCGACTCAATGTCATGCCGCTCGGATCCGGTGCCTTGGCCGGTACGAACTATCCGGTGAACCGCCGATACACGGCTGAACTGCTGGAGTTTCCTGCCGTCACCCAGAACAGCATGGATGCGGTTTCCGACCGCGATTTCATGATTGAAACGGCATCGGCCCTCTCAATTGTGATGATGCATTTGTCGCGGCTTAGTGAAGAATTGATCGTGTGGGCATCGCAAGAATTTCAGTTCATCGATCTACCGGACGCATTCTGTACCGGAAGCAGCATGATGCCGCAGAAGAAGAACCCAGACGTCCCCGAACTGGTCCGAGGAAAGACCGGGCGCGTATACGGCCACCTCGTCAATCTGCTGACCCTGCTTAAGGCTCTGCCGTTGAGTTATAATCGAGATTTGCAAGAAGACAAGGCGGCCCTCTTCGATGCCCTTGATACGGTGAGGGCATCTCTCCAAGTGATGACGGAATTAATGCGGCGACTGAAAGTCAGCGGAGAGGCCATGATGCGAGCGTTGCAAGGAGGAGGGTTGCTTGCCACGGAACTGGCCGACTACCTGGTTATGAGAGGCGTGCCTTTTCGCGAGGCTCATGGGATCACCGGGCGAATCGTCCGAGCCGCGCTCGATCAAGGGCGCGACGTCACGGAGTTGTCGCTTGAGGAACTTCGGGTATTCTGTGAACAGATCGACAAGAGCGTGTTTTCTTGGTTGACTCCCATAGCGGCAATCGATCACAAGGGACAAATCGGGGCGACAGCAAGGGAACGAGTTGAGCGGCGAATTAAAGACCTCGAAAGGCTACTGTCATGAAAGCTGTTGTTATTCTTGTATCGGCAGGGCTCCTGATTTCTTGTGGCGTGGCTGGTGCACCGGTCCCTCCGGAATTAGTCGGAGTGGCGCCCACGATCGAGAAGCAGAAAAGACAACATGCCCTTGAGGCAGAGCGGCAAGCGACAGAATCGGCTGAACAAGATCCAACCCTGGGAAACCAGGACATCGACCTGTCTCCACCGCAGCCTGTGGGAATACGGTAAAAGGTCTTGGACCTGATGTATTCGGTTTAATACAAGGAACTACGCAATGCATAGCTTTGAGTATCATCACGGTGAAATGTACTGTGAACAGGTACCGATCAGCCGCGTGGCGAAGGAGCTCGGCACTCCCTGTTATATCTATAGCCATGCGACACTGGTCCGGCATTTCCACGCCTACGACAGCGCATTCAAGAATATCCCCCATGTCATCGCGTTTGCGATGAAAGCCAATTCCAATCTGGCCATTCTTCGCATAATGGCAAAGGAAGGCAGCGGCGCGGACATCGTGTCGGGCGGCGAGCTGTTCCGAGCGCTCAAAGCCGGCGTGCCGGCTTCCAAAATCGTTTTTGCCGGCGTGGGTAAATCGCCGGAGGAAATCCGCGACGCGTTGAAGGCCGACATCCTTATGTTTAATGTCGAGTCGTCGGCCGAGATCCATGCGATCAACGAGGTGGCGGCTTCGGTCGGTAAAAGAGCGCGGATCGCGTTGCGGATCAATCCGGACGTGGATCCGAAAACACATCCGTACATCTCTACAGGGATGAAGAAAAGCAAGTTCGGCATCGCCTCGGATCGCGCGCTGGAAGAATACAAAATGGCGTCTTCACTGAGCCATACCGACGTGGTGGGCGTCCATGCCCACATTGGTTCGCAGTTGACGGATGTGACACCGTTCGTCGATTCGCTGAAGAAGGTCGTGGCGCTCATCGATACGCTGAAGAGACAGGGAATCAACATCCGCTACCTGAACATCGGAGGTGGACTCGGCATCACCTATTCCGAGGAGAAACCGCCTTTGCCTCAGGAGCTGGCGGATGCCGTTTCGCCGCTCGTCAAGGATCTGGGGCTGACGCTGGTGATGGAGCCGGGCCGTGTCATCGTCGGCAACGCCGGCATATTGGTAACAAAGGCGCTGTATGAGAAGGCCGGAGAAACGAAACACTTCGTCATCGTCGATGCCGCCATGAACGATTTGATTCGGCCGAGCTTGTACGGCGCCTACCACGAGATTCGTCCTGTGAATGAGGAAGCGATCCGTAGGACTAAGCGGACGGTGGATATCGTCGGGCCTGTCTGTGAATCAGGGGATTTTCTGGCCAAGGATAGGTCGTTGCCGAGCGTCAAGCCCGGGGATCTGCTGGCGGTCATGAGCGCCGGGGCATACGGCTTTGTGATGGCATCGAATTACAACTCTCGACCTCGGGTACCGGAAGTACTCGTCAAGGGCGGAGAGTTTCACGTCATTCGCGATCGAGAGACTTACGACGACCTCGTACGTGGCGAGAGACCGGATCGCTTGTTGCTATTGTCACACCGTTCCGACAGGGCAAGATTGACGAGTCTGCTTTGGCCGGGTTGATCGAATGGCAGATTGCCAACGGCACCAACGGCATCGTCCCCTGTGGAACCACCGGTGAATCGGCCACGCTTTCTCATGGCGAGCATAATCGGGTGATCGAATTGACGGTCGAGGTGGTCCGTCGGCGTGTACCGGTTATTGCGGGAACCGGTTCGAACAGCACGGAAGAGGCCATCATGCTCACGAAACACGCGAAGCAGGCTGGGGCCGACGCCGCCTTGCTTATTACCCCTTACTACAACAAACCGACACAGGAAGGACTCTATCGACACTATAAGGCGGTTGCGGAGGCCGTCGATTTACCCTTAATCCTGTACAACATCCCCGGTCGCACCGGAGTCAACATGCTGCCTTCAACGATCGCCCGGCTCTCGGCCGTTAACACGATCGTCGGAGTCAAGGAAGGGAGTGGTTCCGTCCAACAGGCCTCAGATATCGTGCAGATGTGCGGTGATCGCCTCGCCCTGTTGGCCGGCGACGATTCCCTCACGTTACCGATGATGGCGGTTGGTGGGAAGGGTGTGATTACCGTAACAGCTAATATCATGCCGTCGGAAATGGCTGGTCTTGTGAAAACCTTCGCCGAAGGAAGGATCGACGAAGCACGACGGATTCATTTTAAACTCTCTCCGCTCTTCGCAGCATTGTTCTATGAAACCAACCCCATTCCGGTCAAAGAAGCCTTAGGACTCATGGGGAAGATTGACCCTGAATTGCGCTTGCCTCTCTGCCCGATGGCCCAGGACACACGCGAGAAATTGATTCGCGTCCTCAAGGATGCGGCGTTGATCTGACTCGAGCGATATCTAGGTGTATTGACAAGATGATCAAGGTCATTGTAGCGGGCGCAGCCGGCCGAATGGGCTGTCGACTGGTGTCACTGATCCGAGATTCTACGGCTTTGACCCTGGCTGGTGCCATAGAAGGGAAAGCTCATCCAGCGTTGGGAGTGGATGCGGGTGAAATTGCCGGATCGGGCCGTGCAGGCCTTCTCATCACGGAGGATCTCTCCATTCTGATGGAGCGAGGAGAAGTTGTGATCGATTTTTCCGCTCCCGCTGCGACGCTTGAGCATATGCGGACGGTGGCTCACCATCGAGGGGCTATCGTCATCGGGACTACCGGCTTTTCGGCTGTTCAACTCGACGAGTTGAGGTCACTTGCTCAGCAGATACCCTGCGTCCTCTCTCCGAACATGAGTGTCGGAATCAACCTGATCTGCAAAGTCATCGGCGAGATGGCCAAAACACTTGGGGATGATTACGACATTGAAGTCATTGAAGCTCATCACAGACTCAAGAAGGACGCTCCAAGCGGCACGGCCCTCAAAATTGCCGAGGTTCTTGCCCGTTCGGTGAGCCGAGACTTGAACCAAGTCGGGGTCTATGCTCGCAAGGGACTTATCGGTGAGCGAACCAAGGGGGAGATCGGAATACAAACCGTTCGTGCCGGCGATATCGTCGGCGATCACACGATTCTGTTCGGCGGTATGGGAGAACGAATCGAGGTCACTCATCGGGCCAGCAGCCGCGATACGTTCGCACGTGGAGCCCTACGAGCTGCGCGATGGGTCGTCCGTCAGCCGGCCGGCTTATACGATATGATGGATGTTTTAAATCTTCGTTGATTCCTCTTTCATCGCTTGACAACATCTCTAAGCAGCCGATTTTGTTTTTCTCTTCATGGAATAGCCGAGTAAGTGCTTGAGGTGTGTTCCATTCACTGACTCTTGTGCAACGTGCAGCTACGTGAAAATGCGACTCTGCAGTCCTGTCGAACTCGAAGCTAGTGATGGGTGTGCAGAAAATAGAATCGTATAGAAGTATTCAAGGCCTTCTGGGATTTCTGTCAGCGGCGTTGCAACCTGCATGGCAGTTACTGATGGTCTGTCGAGTCGCGGCGTATCTGAAAAAACGCACACCGTGACGCCAGATTGGCCTGTCAAGGTCCTACAAGTACCTCACAGTCCTTCTGTGTCATCAGAAGATGATGACTTGAGGTTCGACAGGGAGCCTGAGGACTAATGTCGAGCCGTGATTGGACGAGGTTCCTGATCAGCTGCCTTCCGACGACCACAATTCAAACAGGCAAAGACTGTGATCGCCAGTCCAGCGTCCAAATCCACCGCTCGTTCCGGTAACATCGCCCCATGGCATTTATCGCAGGTCTTCATGATAGGGCAGTTTAGCACCAGCGCATAGGGTAAGCCAATCCCCCTGAAGTACCGAACGGCACTAGCAAGAGTCCCAATCGGACCTATTAACATAGGCCGTTTGTGCATGTCTCGCCCGGTAATTTTTCAAGATCACCTGCTGGTGGTTATCTTGACAGGCTCCCACGGCTTTCATAGGATTGTGGCGCCTAATGCGATAGACCACTATGTATAGATTGATCCTAGTCGTTTTACTTCTCACGGTTCTCTACTTCTTGCTCCGACAAATGTTTCGCGGATTCAAGACACCTGTTCGAAATGGCCGGGAGAAAGCGGCTGCACGAGTGCAAGATGAGGAACAAGACCAGATGATCGAGGATCCGGTCTGTCACATATTCGTCCCTAAGCGAATTGGAATCATCGAAACGATCGGGGGGCGGGAGTACTGTTTCTGCAGCCAGGAGTGTGCGGTGAGATTTCGGATTGAGCACCCCGTGTAGCGATGTATTCTGGAACTGGAAGAAATCGTTGCCTTGGAAGGAAAAGCCCGCAGACCCTTGAACTAAGGTTGATCAGCAGCCCGAATAGCTATAGTCGGAAAGCCTCTCGTCTTTCTCAAACTTGAGGGTGATCTGACATTGATTGGGAGAGAAATTGAAGAATGGAGCCCGGGATTGTCCTCCGGCGATACGATTGTAGGTCCAGGTCTCTCCACCAAAAAAACGGGAAGCTTTGCCGTCCGGCGGACCCCAGTTTTTTTCAAACCACCCCTTCTCCTTTCCCTGGAGTTCCGCCGGTTTCAGTGAAGCTTCTAGGTATGGATTCTTCTCTGAGCAGGCTGGGGTGATAAGGGAGAAGAGCAGCAACCAGACAAGTCGTTGCATCGTGATATCTCCGCCAAGATCGATGGGCACCGTCAACCGCAAGAGTCTATCTTCCGCTCGAAAGTCTGTCAAACTTGCGGATCGACTCCTTGCACTGGCATTGAGTTCTTCATAAAATGACCGATAGCAAGGGTATCGCATCACGATTTCTTCGCTAGGAAAGGGACAGCCGTGAAAATCTATCTCGATACAGCCAACGTCAAGGAAATCCATGAAGCGGCAAGCCTGGGCCTCCTCGACGGGGTGACCACAAATCCCTCGCTGGTAGTCAAGGAAGGCCGAAGTTTCAGAGAAATGTTGCAGGAGGTGTGCAAGATCGTGGACGGGCCGATCAGCGCCGAGGTCGTGAGTCTGGAAGCGGACGCCATGGTGAAGGAAGGCAAGGAGCTCGCCAAGATTCACAAGAACATCGTCGTCAAATGTCCGCTGATTCCGGAAGGGCTGAAAGCCACGAAGCGGCTGGCGGCTGAGGGAATCAGAGTGAACGTGACTCTCTGTTTCTCACCCACACAAGCGTTGTTGGCGGCCAAAGCCGGAGCCTGGTGCGTTTCGCCTTTCATCGGACGGCTCGATGATATCAGCTCCGGCGGCATGGAGCTCATTCGCCAAATCCTGACGATCTATAAGAACTATGACTACAAGACCTTGGTGTTAGTTGCGAGCGTCCGCCATCCGCAGCACGTCGTCGAGGCGGCGTTAGCCGGCGGCCATATCTGCACCATGCCGTATAGCGTCTTCCAGGCGCTTTTCAAACACCCGTTGACCGATGCCGGACTGAAGAAGTTCTTGGACGACTGGAAGGCGAAAGGACAGCAGTAGCAGCTGATGAGTGAGGGTGAGCTCCATGTTCTGCGGATGTTCACCCCACTCCAAACACCGATCCGATCTCAACAGAGAATCAGCGCAAACTAAACTGGCCAACTTTGACATTCTATTAGGCTACGCACGGGCAATTTCTTTATCCAGTTACAAGGCGATTCAAAATATAGAGCGTCCGATTTGCTGCCTAACAGAGGTTGAAACATAGGAGCTGATTGTTATGCTGAGCGCGCGACGAATGACCTGATCGAGGCCTGCGCGATTGACTGCATCATTGTCCCCTTCACTGGACCGACTAGATCTCCACGACCACGCCGATCTCAATGACCTGCTCAGCGGGAATATGGAAGAAGGAACTCGCGCGTTGGGAGTTGCGGCTGAGGAAGATGAAGAGTCGTTCCCGCCAGAGCGCCATACCGGGCTTCGGTGTTGCGAGTGAATTAACGCGACTCAGGAAGAACGTCGCATG
>PHGD01000178.1 GCA_011090425.1 Nitrospira sp. LK70
TTCATATGAGAGGGCTCTCCATATATCGAAGTTGTTATTCTGTCAGAAGTGTAAGTCCGCTTTGCGGTCTTCGAACTCACACCGTCCCACCTTGGTTTACCTGTCTTTAACCTCTGTAGAACCTATTGCGAGATAAGAACATCATTGAAAAGAAATTCCCAAACCATGGTTCATGACCGAACTACCTAGCAAGGTGTTTGCCTGGCATGCCATGGCACACAAGCGTGACAATCAGTCACAATCGAAACGTGACACAATTGCACACTGTGTCAAAGGTATCCGGTGATGGGAAAATGAGACTCAAGAAATGGACGTCCTGCTCAATATCTTAGCGGTTGTGTTGACGTTTTCTCCGCGACGTTATTCGTTTCATATCCTTAAATTACGATGAGAAACGCAAACGAGAAGCAGTCTACCTCTACCTGGTTTTCGGTCTTCACTCGCGCACGGAAAAGCATCGATGCTTGCGGTCAGTTAACCAAAACATGTGCGCATTAAGATGGTGCTGTACGTGCGATAGCGCGCGCTTTATGTGATCTAAGCTTGACGAACGATACGCTGATCCTGAAGTTATCGCCTAATCTGTTACTGACGGACGATACTGTGTCAGGATCATGTTTTGCAGGCTGTGTCATTGTGGCATTGTCTGACTGTGCAAGAATATTGGGGTCAGAAAGTCAGATTCCTCTATTTTTTTTCATGATGGTAGAGGCACTCCTTAAAAAAGAGTCGAAACAATGTCTTGTTACTTCAGTTAAAGAACTGGCTGGAGATGCTCCGAATGTCATCAAGCCTATTACAGATGTATAAGTATAGGGAGGAAACATTTGACGAGGGCGGGATGTTCACGAAGTGGTTCAAGTTCGACGGCATCATGGCTTGGTTCGTCGCCACCGGAGCCGTGCTTGTCGGACTGTCGATCGGCCTCATGACACTCTTTGAAAGCGATATCGTTAATCGGGCAGGAGCGGAAAATCGCCACGTCGCGTTTCTCCGCATCGCCGAGTTTGTGGGCGATATGATCGGCAAGACCGGAGGAATCGAGGATGTGGCCGTTCTCGAAGAGCTGATCCAGGACGTGCGCGAGATCCGCCCTCGAATCCTGCGCCTCTCTGTCTTTGAAATCACGGCCTCGTCCAGTTTCCTCATTGTGAGCACCGATCAGAATCTACCACCTCAAACGTTAGACCCGCAGGAGCGAGCCGAGATCGAAGCGGGACGCCCGATTATGCAACTCGATCAGTCCTCGGCAGAGCGGGCTTGGCGCATTACGGCTCCGATTGCGATCCACGGCAAAGTCGTCGGTGCGTTGCGGGGTTTGTTTTCGGTGCAAGAGTACGATGATCTCATCCAGCAGGAAGTTGAGTTGGCTAAAACGATCGGCATCGGCGTCGTCCTCGCCGCATCGTTGACATTTTTGCTGTTGATCCATGTCAAGATCCATCGACCGGTCAACCGACTCTTGCATGCCATGCGGAACGTGGAGGCCGGAGATCTATCCAGCTATGCAGCGACCACAGGCCTCGTTGAAATTCGAGAGGTGACGGGTCAGTTCAATCGCATGCTTGATCGCGTGCGAGAAGCCGGATTAGAAAAGGATCGTCTCCTGGATGAGATTCGGCATTTCAACCAGACGCTGCAGAAGCGGGTCACAGAGGCCACAGAGGAACTGCAACGAACCAACAATGAGCTGGTCGAGGCGAGGCTCGCGGTGGAAGAAAGTCAGCGATTGGCTGCTCTGGGAGAGTTATCCGCCACAATGGCCCATGAATTGGGCAACCCATTAAACGCGCTCTCCGGCCATTTGCAAATGCTCACCCATGCCGGCGATTCCTCGAACCGGCAGCGGCACCTTGCCGTCATTCGATCCGAGGTTGATCGCATGGTCGCAACCATCAGGCAGGTGTTGGATCAGACTCGTGTGCGTCTCCGGCCGGCTCCCATCAACCTCAATGGCACCATCCGAGAAGTGTTGTCGCTGCTTTCACCAGATCTGCAAAAGCAGCGCGTGACCCTGAAGACGGACTTACAAGCTGACCTCCCCCCGGTCGCCGGCGACCCCCGTGCCTTGCATGGATTGCTGTTCAACTTGACCGTCAATGCCGTCCAGGCCATGCCGTCCGGCGGGAAATTAACCATCAGGACGCAGGCCGCCTGTAAGACGGAGCTTCCCGGAACCGTTATCGTAAGTGAAGGTGCGGTGCTCAACGGCACGGTGGTCCGCTTGACCATCGCCGACACCGGCAATGGGATTCCTCCTGAACATCTACCACGAATATTTGAGCCGTTTTTCACGACGCGACACGAGCAAGGCGGAACAGGACTTGGGTTGGCTATCTGCCACCGCGTGGTGACGGACAGCGGGGGCAGCCTCGCCGTGAAGAGTGAGGTGGGAGAGGGTACGGAGTTCACGGTGGATCTGCCAGTGTGGAAGGAGCGGGAGATCCGGAGACGCCAATGAGTGGCTTGCCTTCAATCCTGGTCGTGGATGACGACCAACAAAATCGAGAGATGTTGGCCGAAGCCTTGAGCCAAGTCGGCTTTGAGGTGGATATGGCCTGTGATGGCGCGGAAGCCCTGAACAAGGCCAATGAGGTGATGTACGATGCCGTCTTGAGCGACATCCGCATGACCCCATTGTCCGGGTTGGATCTGTTGAATTCATTTCGCAAGACCATGCCGGAGATGCCGATTGTCCTGTTGACCGCGTTCGGTTCCGTCGACACAGCGATCCAAGCCATGAAGCAAGGGGCCTACAATTACATCACCAAACCGGTCAATCTCGAAGAGCTCGTGTTCACCATGACGCGCGCCGTCGAGCATCGTCGCCTGATCGAGGACAATCGGACGCTTCAACGTGCGTTCAGTGAACGGCCGCGGACCGCCTCGTTGATCGGGCAAAGCAAGAAAATGGTTGAGGTGTTTAAACTCGTTGGACGAGTCTCGCGCAGCCGAGCCGCCGTGTTGATTCAGGGGGAGAGCGGCACAGGCAAGGAACTCATCGCCCGTGCCATCCACGACAACAGCCCTCGGGCCACGCACCGGTTCGTCGCCGTGAACTGCAGTGCGATTCCCGACTCCTTGCTCGAAAGCGAACTTTTCGGCCACATCAAGGGGTCGTTTACCGGAGCCCATATCTTGCGGCGGGGTTTGCTGGAGGAGGCGAGCGGCGGCACCTTCTTCTTGGACGAAGTCGGCGATCTCTCGTCGGCCGGACAGGCCAAACTGCTGCGCGTCCTCCAGGAAGGAGAAGTCCGACGGATCGGGAGCAACGAGTCGGTACGGGTGGATGTGCGGATCATCGCCGCGTCGCGTCGGAATCTGGCCGACTTGATCGAGGCCGGTCGGTTTCGGGAGGATCTGCTCTATCGGTTGAACACGGTCAACATTTTCATCCCGCCGCTCCGGGAGCGGCCCGAAGACATTCCCTTACTGGCCGAGTTCTTTCTCGCGCGCTACGGCGATGAGAAGGAGGTTCCCGTCACGTCCTTTTCTCCCGCCGCGATGCGTGCGCTGACGGGGTATGCGTGGCCGGGCAATGTGCGTGAGTTAGAGCACGTCGTGGAACGAGCGGTGGCGCTGGCATCACATGCAATCCTTTCCATCGACGACCTGCCTCCCGAAGTCCTGCAGACTAACGGCAATCATGGGGACCGCATGGAGATCTTACCCGGCACGTTGAAGGCCCTGCAGCGCGACCAGGTGCTCAAGATGCTGGAATCAGCGCAGGGCAACAAGGAACGGACGGCACGGTTGCTCGGCATCAGTCGACGTACGCTGTATCGGCTCCTCGACCGATACGGAGTCGGCAAAACTCGGGTTTCGACCGAGGCCGATGTTTCAGATCCGACCGGTTCCTGATCCTGGCCGGTGCGCTACACATGCTCCTCACAAGGAAACGAGAAGACCTTGAGGGGGATCGGGATGTCATGGGACGACGCCTTGCGTGCGGCATGCATGGTTTGGAGCGCGGTGATCGCCTGCTCCGCATGGTCGGAGGGGAGGACCGCAAAAATGATCGTATTGGTGTCGGGATTGAGGAAGGTCCCATACACGCGGCCCGTGACCCCCTTCCCCATGACGTTGCTCAGGACCGTGTAGGCCTTGACCCCGTTTTTCCCCAGGAGCTCCTCTAAGTCCCCTAACATCGAGTCCCGGGCCACAATGATGAGGGTTCTCATCTGCGCTTGATCCATCTGTCCTCATCCCTCTCGTCCTGATGCCACTCTCGGGAGAGCAGTTCCCTCCACCCATCACGGGTGACTTCTCCTATCGACCACCTATCTCAGTGCCGATGCACGGCTTAGTTCCTAGACCAATAGATC
This sequence comes from Nitrospira sp. LK70, assembly GCA_011090425.1. GTDB lineage: Bacteria > Nitrospirota > Nitrospiria > Nitrospirales > Nitrospiraceae > Nitrospira_D. The sequence continues at coordinate 4,326 of PHGD01000178.1, forward strand.
GCCGTGCGTGCTCGGAGTTCCGCATTCGCTGAACAAGGTGTCTACCTCGCTCACTCCGTTGTGAAACGTCCTTCTCGTCGTCCATGCCTCCGAGCCCGTGGATTCCAGACCAGCGATTCTGGTCCTGTTCTACCTCCGTGCGGGCCGCAGATGCAACCCCTCATTGCTGCCGCACCGCCGGCTTGGTCAGATCGTTGTACAAATGATTGTTGTCGGGATGCCCCGCAATGAGCCCGCCGGCTCCGCCGGCGGGAGTCGA
>PHGD01000179.1 GCA_011090425.1 Nitrospira sp. LK70
AGCTCTCGAAGGCACGGTAGCGGACAAAGAAGTGGTGCTTGACGTAGCCCACCATCCGCTCATCCTTGCCCTTGGTCTGTGCGCGGGCAGACCGGCATGCTCGGGGCACAAAGCCATAGTGCCCCGCCAGATCCACAAACCGTGCCTACAACCGGCGCTTTGCGGTGTCGGCGGCGGAACAGGGGACCGCCTTCGTCCCGTGGATTGGGACTGGCCTCGCCGATATGCTGTGTGTCCAGGAAGAGCGCGTCGTCGCCAACGACAATACCGTGCGGTATCAGGGCAAGAGCCTGCAGATCCCGCCAGACCGACACCGGTTCCATTATGTGAAGGTCACGGTTTGGGTCCATGAGGATCCGGATGGCATGTTGGCGGTGTTCCATGGCCCGCGGTGTTTGGCGCGCAACGATGCGGAGGGACAACTGCGTGAGCCAACGAGGCTTCCCTCAGTCGTGACGGCCCGACCCAAGGATCGGCCCCCCAGCCGATCGTCGCGCTCAGGCCAACTGTGCGCGAACTAATTTTGGCCCGCGGCTGAAAATATTGAAGAGGGAAACCCGGACAGATCATGTGCTACCAAAACCGGACAACTTAACTTGCTATCTACAGCCCTCTCGTGCAGGCTTGTCATCCATCAGTTTAACCGTTATAGATCAACAAGATAAGACTACGAGAGGGTTCTCTCCAGCTGCTGCACCATTTCCGTAATGGTATCGAATCCTGACTGCCAAAAAGAGGCGGCTGTCATATCCACGCCCAATTTGCTGAGAATGGCCTCGGGTGATTGAGATCCGCCGGTGGCGAGGAGGTCCAGATACTTTGGAACAAATGGTGCCCCTTGCTCCCTGTACATTCTGTATAAAGCCAATACAAGCAAGTTGCCAAAGCTGTAGGCGTAGCAATAGAACGGACTGGCGAAAAGATGAGGGATCATGAGCCACTCCCATTGAAACTCATCCGGTACTCGTACGGCTTTGCCGAACTGCTGTCTCAGCCCTGAGAGATAGGCTCGTGCCAGTTGGTCTCCTGTGGCCCCTTCCGCCACCATTTGATGCGCTATTTGCTCAAAGCGAATGAAATAGGCCTGTCGTAGCACGGTTGCATAGATGTCATCCAGTTGACTCAGCAGTAGGCCTTGGCGAACGGCTTTGCTGTGCTCGTTCGACATGAGGGTATCAGAGAGAATACGTTCACCGAAGACGGAGGCTGTCTCCGCCAGTGGGAGGGTTGAATGGAAAGTAAAGATCGAGTGGTTTTTTGCCATCATTCCATGGATAGCATGACCGAGCTCATGGGCCATGGTGGCGATGTCTCGGGCTTCTCCCGTGTAGTTCAACATCACATAGGGCGTCAATCCCGGAACCACGCTATGACAATATGCGCCTCCCAGTTTGCCCGGACATGTTGGCCCGTCGATGTGTCGATCACGAAAAACCTGCTCGGCCAACTCCGCAAGCCTGGGAGAGAAACCACGATAGGCGCCCAACACCATGCTGGCGGCATCCGCATACGCATATTTCTTGGTTTCTGCCCGATGGGGAGCGTAGATATGATACCGATTCATGGGGGAGATTTTGCAGATCTTCGCCTTCAGTTTGAAGTAGGTCTGGAAAATCTCCGCATTCTTGGCACAGGTGGACAACAGCACGTCGACGGCTTGGTCCGGCACATCATTACCGAGGTTACGGGTTGCGATGGGGGAAGCAAACCCGCGGAGTTCGACGTTCTCGGCTCTCCAGTCGTTCACCAGCGTCCGATACATCTCTCCGAGCAGGTCACGTTGGGTTGAGAACACACGATAGAGTTCTCTGTAGGCGGCCTGGCGGATGGATGCCTTGGAGCTCCGCACGTGACTCATGAGTTGCTCGCGGTTCATGGTCTGTATCTTTCCGCCGATCTTCATCGTGAATGCCAACCCGTTGGTCACGACGTCATAGAGTGTATTGACGGCACTCCGGCCAGTCACATTCTTGACATTGATGATCTTTTCCTCCGATTCAGAAAGCGTGTGAGGTGTGTAACGTCTGATGGTTTCCAGGTAGTATCGAAGGTCACCGGCGTCGGCCATCAGCCTTGCCGTATTCTCGTTATCGACTCCCTGCCACCAGAGGTCAAGAAAGAGCAGGCGATTGTTTACAGCGGTGAGCCGTTTCTCCACCTGCGACTTAAACGAGCGTGCTTTGGTGTTCTTGGTATTTTCCGAAAACCAAAGGTAGGCGAATGCGCCAAGCCGGGCGGAGCTCTCTGCGATCGACTCGGTGACCGTCAGGATCGATCGGAATTCAGCGCTTGCCATTGTTGCATGGAGCCGAGCCCGGGCCGACTCAACCTGCACGACCTGCGCCTCAAGCGTTTCCAAATGCCGTGCCAAGTCGTTCAGAGGGTTTTTGACGAGATGAGTGAGGTCCCAGCGGGCAGACACCGCCGGGGATAAAGTCTTCTGTCGAATCGGACGTCTCACGATCATGCCCAATCTCCTTTGCGTAGCTCCCCAGAACGAACAGGTTGCATCCTATCATCCGGCTGCACCGTGATTCGAGAGGAGGATCAGAGTTCAATAGACGCCCAGCCGGATTGACAGTCGGTCGCCGGGGTGTAAAGATTCATTTCACGGACTGCAACATGAACGACCACGAACTCCATCGTGTTGTCCAATATGTAACTGCCAGCACGTCGTATGCGCGGGACACGGTGTCGGACATCCTTCACACAGGCCTCGGAGAGCTGTCTGCCTTGGCTGCTCATTCGACCAGACCCTTCGAACGGGAAGCGCTCCTCGAATATGTTTCACAATGGACGATCAAACAAACGGGACAGCCTGAGCCGTTGGTACGAGAGGTCTTGGGATGCGCGGGTCGATGGCTTGATGAGGTCTACGATGAGCTCGCCAAGCGGCAGCCGGAGGCTCTCGGATTGACATAGAGTGATGAGGGTGATTCGGAGGTTGCGTGACTCATGGGACGGTTTCGCCCCCGAACATCGCTTAGGCTGGTCGCACAGCTGCGAGGGGGGCATCCCGGTCCGATGCCTGCTTGGAAGCGGAAGGAAGAAGGACTTTCTCAGGAACTGCGCGATCGCTGGAGCACGCTTCACCGTCACTGCGCCGATCGATCGAGTCACCCACGCCTGGTCCGACTCGTGCACCGGCTTACGTACGATGACTATGGGGTGAGGGAATCGGCTCTTGCCGAGCTAGAACTAGCCACCCAATTGATTCGCGCCGAGTGCCGGGTCGTATTCCTGCCTGAGTCGCAGGCGCGAACAGCGGATCTCGAATGCTACGCAGGCCGTGAACGGTTCTTTGTGGAAGTCACTGCCATGGTAGGGTCGGCGGAGCGGCGACGATTGCCCTTGCGCGGGCTTGAGCGCGAGGAGGTCCTCGGCGAGGAAGAAGATCGAGGAGTGATCCTCATCCACCGGATTCTGGCGCGTATCCGACAAAAGGCGAAGCAATTGGCCGACTATTGCGATCCGGTCGTGCTCAGTATCTCGATTCCACGAGCCGACCTTCAAGGGGAAAGGTACGCTCGTTCGCAACCGATTTGGCTGGATCTGAAGGCGCTAGCCGGTTCAGTGACGGTTTTGCTCACCGGAGTTTCTACCCTCAGTGCGGTCTTGATTTCGCTGTGGGACGTCGAACCGCTTCCTTCCCGTGCGGTGTTGAGACTTGCGAATGTCGAAGTGATTGAACGGACCAAACATCAACATACTCAGCCCCGCGTGCGCATGCTGATTCACAATCCTTCCGCAGCGTGGGCACTGAGCGAATGGCAGCAAGACGCCTTTCGGCAGATTCTGTGATGACCAGTGTAGTGTTTCTTGAATACATTGACATTTTGCCAAAAGACGAGGGCTGGGGTCGTGGTCAAACACCTGTCATCAAGGTGTCGTGGGACGATGCGAAAGCCTGTGCCCGATGGTTGTCTCAACAAACCGACAAGCACTATCGCTTGCCCGCGGAAGCTGAGTGGGAATATGCGGCGCGAAGCGGCGGAAAGAATGAGACCTGGGCTGGAACCTCCGACGAGGACCAATTGAAGAATTATGCGGTCTATGGCGTCGGTCGTACGGAGCCGGTTGGCAGCAAGCACCCAATGGGCTCGGCCTCTACGACATGAGCGGGAATGTCTGGGAATGGATCGAAGATTGCTGGCACGAGACCTATACAGGGGCTCCGACGGACGGCTCCGCTTGGCTCGAAGCGGGCGGTGGGAACTGCGGCCAGCGCGTGCTCCGTGGCGGTTCCTGGGGCGACTCTCCGGGGTACTTGCGTGCGTCGTTCCGGTTCGGGAACTTCGCCGGCCTCCGGGGCAACTTCATCGGCTTCCGTCTTGCCCAGGACCTTCCCTAACCCTTTGCTCTTTGTCCTTTTACCCTTTCCCTCTTCACGTGTCTTACGTGTTCTTCGCTCGGTCCCCGGGCTTGAGCCGCTTGAGGGCTTCCTGATAGGCCGCGAGATCTTCTCGCCTTCCAATGGCGACGACTTCGACCAGGATCTCTTGATCGATGATCCGGTACACGATACGGATCGATTTCTTCGCTGCGTAGAGTTTGTAATAGCCG
>PHGD01000072.1 GCA_011090425.1 Nitrospira sp. LK70
CATTCCAAGTCAGTGTGACGGCCGTGTGCCGTGCCACGCATAGCAGCCAGTCTCTCTTTGGGCTGAAAGGACACGCAGATGATAACCGAAAGAGGACTCCTCTATCGGCCACTTGACATCCACATAGCAGCTTGTCGAAGGGCAAGCGTTTTCAACTGTTTCCGTTCATGCGGTTCGACTGGGCTCACCGCGGGGTTCGACAGGCCTGCCCTGAGTTTATCGAAGGGCTCACCACGAACGGAAGGTGAAGGAACTTATAAGACACTACACTAGCATGGAATGTCCTACCTATGGTATCTCTACGGATACATTTCTGTATCTGATCTGATACCAATTATGGCGATCACCCTCCCCATCGCCGTTGACTCCACGTCACCAACTTATCCTCTATCACTATGTGAACATTGCATAAGTCGCGCTAGTGCCTTCCGGCTTTTACCTGGCAGGCATTGGTATGGCTGCTGTTGTTACTGTGACTCGGTTTCATGACCCTGTACTAGAAGCTTGACAGCTCTCCGGGCCTGCGATATGGCTCCGGCCGCCATAGACAGAGGTGGCTACATATCCTATCCATGACTAAGCCGTCCGCATCGGGTGCACTGGCGATCTTCCTAAGCTCGACGATTGGAGACTACGAAGACTTTCGTCGAGAAGTGCAGGAGGTCCTCCTCAGGAAGGTAGAGTGTGCCTGCTTCCTCAGTGAGGACTGGATAGGCGGGTATGATGCGACGGTGGAGAGGTGTCAGGAACGCGTCCGCCAGTCCGGAGGCTTCATTCTGTTGATGGGCTACTGGTACGGCTCGATCCCACCGGGAAAGGGCAAGTCGATCACGCATCTCGAGTTTGAATGGGCACTGGAGAGATGGAAAGGCGATCAGTTTCCGAAGATGGCGGTGCTCAAACCGAAGCCCGGCGAGAAGGCGGACGATGAGCTCAAGGCGCTGGCAGACCGACTGCTTCCCAACATGCGGGAGGAACGCGATCTGCATGCTGTACGCCTTGCGAAGTTCTACGCTCAGGTCGATGGCAAACACACGGAATGGCGAACCATCAGGACCTTCAAGGACGTTCACGACCTCAGAGAATATGCGCTGGTTATCGGGCGGGACTGGCGTGGTTACACGCCGCTGGCTGTGGCCCAGGGGAAGGTCGGTACGGAGACGGCTGAACCCCAATCCCTGCTGCGCGAAGATCAGCTCGGCAGGCTTGGGCGGGGGGTACAACACGAGGCGATCAAGAAGATATTCAGCGGACTCGCGGCGCATCCAGACGTGCCAGCGGTGGCGATCCTTGTAAATGGCAATAAGGACGAAGGACAAAGAGCCTTTGTCGCCTACGTGCAGGGAAGCCTGTTGAAGAATCACCATCCGAAGCGAAAGATCGGCCGACTGCCGCCCGGCAGTGGCACTGTGCAGGCGCTGGTGGCCTGGGTGGCCGGCACGCTCGGCCTGGCGAACGCGTCAGGGGTTGATACGCCAGAAGCGCTGGCGGAACGTGTTGTGGAGGAACTCAAACACCAGCAGCTCTTCTTTGGCATTGATAGGCTCAAGGCGGATTACGCAAGTGGGATTCCCGCCTTCCAGCAATTCTTCTGGGAGCCATTCTGGACTCGATTGAAGACGTTGCGAAGCCAGCAGCATATTGTCAACCGGTTGGTGGCGATCGTCACCGACTATTCGGGTGATGCCAGCAACTGGGCCGACGCCGCGGTCGATGCGAAGCCCGGTGTGCCGCGAGACTTTTCCAAGCTGATCGCGATACCTCGGCTTGACGACATCGAAGAGAGTGATCTGTACGAATGGTTTGACGAACTCGAAGTGCCGGACAGCCCTTTGGGCCATCGGAAAGACCTGGCACAGCGCGCTTTGAGGGACGAGGAGAGCGGAGAGTTTGACGGCACGCCGCTGCACGTATTCGAGCGCCTGAAGGGTGAGCGGCTATGGCCAGAAGGGGATGAGTCATGAATGAACCTCGCTACACCGGCAAGGCGACGGACTTCTATCTAGCATCCGAGTCGATCGCGGAGATCGTTAATCTGGCGATCGATCTCAAACGGCCGATCCTGGTAGAAGGCGAACCAGGCTGCGGCAAGACCATGCTGGCTTACTCAATCGCTGCGGAGAAGAAGCTTGGTGAGGTGGTCAAGATTTCGGTTAAGAGCAGCTCGCGCGCCCAGGATCTGCTTTATCGTCTGAACGCGCTACGCCGCCTGCAGGATGCCCAAAATCCAAACAACTCGCAGGCCCAATACGTCTATCCATACCTGAGCCTGGGGCCGCTGGGCGCGGCGATCCACAGGAAGAAACGCTGTGTGGTGCTGATTGACGAGGTCGACAAGGCCGACATCGATTTTCCAAACGACCTGCTCGACGTGCTCGATCGATTCACCTATCAGATCGATGAACTGCCGGAGGCCGAGGAACAGCAGTGTCTGAGGGAGCGCGGCTTCGGCAGGACGGTCGAGGGCAACAAGGAAGCACCGCCGATCGTGGTGATTACCAGCAACCGCGAGAAGCGGCTGCCGGAGCCGTTCTTACGGCGTTGCCTCTATGTGCGAGTGAAGTTTCCGGAGTCTGTCGAGGAATTGCAGGACATCGTACGCAAGAACACCAAGCTCTCGCCCGAAGCGTTGGGCGATGGTGTCCTAGTAGCTGCGGTGGAAGCGTTCATGCGCGTGCGGCGCCTGGCAGTGGGGAACACTCAGAAGCCGCCAAGCACAAGCGAGCTGATCGATTGGGTGCAGATCCTACATTGGAACGGTGAGACTCCTGAATCGCTCAATCAGGATCCAAAGCGCCCACCGCACTGGGGTGTGTTGTTCAAAACCATGGCCGACCTTGACAGCTACGAATCGCTCTCACGAACGGAAGCCAAGCTCGATTAGGGGTGCCTGACGATGCGCCTGCCTCTGGAGGGTTTGTTCCTTCATCTGGTCCGGAGCGGTTTCCCGCTGTCTGTGCGCGACTACGAGGACGCGCTTGTGGCTTTACGCCTCGGCCATGGCACGTTGACCCGCGACCGCCTGCAATGGCTGTGTGAAACACTTTGGGTGCACACCGACGAAGAAAGAATCCGCCTTACGAGGCTGTTCCGCGATCTTCCCCAGCCGACGCCTGAGGCGATTCGCACCATGACCGGTGTCCGTGAGCAGGAGCCTGTTGCGCCAGCATCTTCCCGCGAAATTGACAAGGCTCAGACGACGGTTCAGCACAATGGAGATCAAGAGGGAGACCGGGCTCCTTTGGTGGAGTTTGCCTCAGCTGCTGCGACAGGAGGTGTTGGCCTGCCACAGGCGGTGGTTCCATCAACCCTGCGGCAATCACACATACTGACTCCCAGACCTTCGGTGAGCCTCCGGCAGATGATCGTCACCTGGCGCCGCTTTCGCCTCGCGCGTCGGTTTGGACCGAAAGTGCAGCTGGACATTGACGCCACGATCGCGGAGAAATCTCGCTGTGGCACACTGATCGAGCCGGTTTTGGTGCCCGCACGCAGGAACCAGGCTCGGTTGCTGGTGCTTTTCGATGCTAGTCCAAGCATGGTGCCCTGGCGCAGCATGGGTAAAGCGGTTGCTGACTCGTTCGAGCGGTCTCAACTTGGTTATACCGCGATCTACTACTTCAATAACGATCCCGCGGACGATCTGTTCGATTCCGATCGGCTCACGCGGCCGAGATTGCCGCAGGACGTGGCGCGCGAGCATCAAGGCTGTGCATTGCTTGTGGTCGGCGATGCCGGTGCGGCGCGTGGCCGGACAGATCGGGAACGCGTGCGTTCGACGCGACGATTTGTCCTGGTTGCTCACGATGCTTCGTGGTGGCCGATCGCGTGGCTGAATCCGATGCCGCGGTCTCGGTGGGCCGGTAGCTCTGCCGCGCGGATCGCCACCATACCGGGGATCGCCATGTTCGAACTAACAGAGGATGGATTGGTCCAGGCAGTCGACCATCTCCGGGGCAAGGGTAGGCACTAACGCAATGACCAAACTTAGTAGCGACCCAGGACCGCTCAAGGCGTATGAACTAGTCATGGCGTTCGCAGCCCGGCGCGGCGAGGCGGCACTGCGACTGGCCATGCACGCCGCGCTAGCACAGGTGCTCCGGGCGGAATTGCTGCACCTGATCCGGCTCAACTTTCTACCCGAAGCTACCTACGACCTAGCAATCGAAGCCGACGTCCTGTTCGCCCCATTCTGTGAAGACATGGGTAATGGCTACTACTGCTTCGCCGCCAATGCGCGCGTCCAACTACTACAGGGGCTGGATCCAGCTTACCGCGACGAATCGATGCCGCGTTCGGTGCAGGTCGCGCGGTTCATGCTCGACTACCTGGATCACGAGGAGCGGGACATCCGTACAGGAAGCGACCGCCTGCGCTCCCACTGGATCGACGTCGAGCGCTGGAGCGCACTCGCGTTCGCAGAGCCTGCGCTTGCGGCGGGTCAATTGGCTAAAGCACTGGCGCTCGCGACGGCCAACAACGACATTGCTGCGCGTGTGCGGATCGGCGGTCTCGCGTCGGCACTGACTACCCCACTGGCACGGTTCGGCGAGTTGCTCACCTATGCGGAGGGAGTCGAGGCCCAGCAAATGGGCCGTGCGGACGACGCCCATCGTTTGTTCGCGGCCATGCCTGATCGTGAGATCGAGATTGCGGGGATCCGGTTGAAGTCGCCGCGTCGGGTGCTTGCTGAAGGTAGGGAAAGAGAAGCGTCTGCAGTCCAAGCAGCCGAGTTATCCGACCAAGCGGAGGCCAGGGCCGAGTCCCAGGGGGAGCAGTTGGAGGTGGAGGTGGTGGTCGAGGAGGAACGTTTACACAGAGGCGCAGAGGAGGCACAAAGGAAGGCCGAGGAAGAGCAGAAGTGGGCGGAGCAACCTGCGCTGGGTCGAGTCGCCAAGGAAGCTTGGCGAAAAGCCAAAGAAGTAGTTGGCCGCTGGGCCATGGGAGAGCGCGTACAGTACGAGAATCACCGGTACGATGTCTTCGTCAGCTATGCCCATGCCGACAATGAAAAACCGCTCGGCTCAGCCGCGCAGTATGGCTGGGTGACGACGCTCGCCCACAATCTGAACACAGGGCCAGGGCACTACCGCAAGAACCTCTTCATCGACCATCGACTCAAGCCGGGCGATGTCTTCAGCGACGACCTCGTCATGACTGTCGGGAACAGCACGCTGCTTCTGCTCCTGCTCTCGCAGAACTACATCGATTCCAGGTGGTGCGGAGACGAACTGGACCATTTTGTTCGTATACATGCCAACAATCCCGACAAACCCGCCGACGTGTTCGTGGTTGAGCTGGCTCCGTTCCACATTCTGGTGAATGTCCCTGCCAACATACAAAAACTCCGCGAACGGCTTATCCATGCACAGTTCTGGTATCGGCCGGCCGGTGCCTCGGCGCCGCAGTTGGCAGGCTATCCAACTCCGCAAGAGAGCGGCCCCGAAGGCGAACATCGGTATTGGCTGGTACTGGACGAATTGAGAAACGCGATCGACTCACGACTCCGAGACTCGCGCAGCGCCTTGCGCAGCGGTCAGCCCATATCAACCGCTGCCAAGGAAGCGGTGGTGGTGTGTGACATCTTTATCAGTTACACCAGCGAAGATAGAGACCGAGTAAGGTCCCTGGCGCAGGCTTTGGAGCGGCAAGGCTGGTCGGTCTGGTGGGATCGCCGTATTCCGGCCGGCCGATCGTTCGACGAGGTCATTGAAGAGGCATTGAACGCCTCGAAAGCCGTGGTTGTTGTGTGGACGACCACGTCGGTGAAATCGAGTTGGGTCAAGAATGTGGCGCGGGAAGGGTTGCGCCGACGCGTGTTATTTCCTGTGAGGCTGCTTGAAGAAGTCGAGATCCCACTGGAATTTGAGCATATACAAGTTGCTCAGCTGATGGATTGGCAACTGGGGAAGGCCCATTCAGGCTTCGACCAATTTGTGGAAGATATTGCTCAGGTAGTAGGTCCACCATCAGAGGCTGATGTTCAACAGACTTCGTTAAATCAGTCCAAGGGGAAACCATTAACTCAAAGAGAACCGGCATCTGACATGGTGAAGGTACCTAAAGGGCCATTCCTGTACGGCGTTGACAAAACCCGAGAGACAATCGACTATGACTATTGGATCGATAAGTATCCAGTGACCAACAAGAAATATCAAGCGTTTATTGAAGCCGGTGGCTATGAGAATCAGCAGTACTGGTCACCCGATGGGTGGCGGTGGAAGACCCTGAATGACATTACGGGACCTGAATATTGGAATAACGAACAGTGGAACAAGCATGACTATCCCGTCGTGGGCGTGAGTTACTACGAGGCAGAGGCCTACTCCAAATGGGCCGGGAAACGTCTCCCCACCGAGCAGGAATGGGAAAAGGCTGCCCGAGGCAATAGCGGGCGACAGTATCCCTGGGGGGAGGAGTTCGACAAAAACAGATGTAACAGTTTCGAGTCCGGCATTCGTCATACGACCCCGGTAACCCAGTATCGCAGCGGCGTCAGCCCCTACGGGTGCTACGACATGGCTGGCAATGTCTGGGAATGGTGCTCGAGTTGGTATCACGAAAGTCTAGGCCGGCGCGTGACCCGGGGCGGCGAGCGCGTAATCCGCGGCGGGTCCTGGGACGTCAGCCCGGGGCTCTTGCGCGTATCATTCCGGTTCAGGTTCGACGTCGGCGACCGGAACGACATCATTGGCTTTCGTCTTGCCCAGGACCTTCCTTAACCCTGTACCCTTTGTTCTTTTACCCTTTGCGTCTTCAGGTTTCTTGCGCTTCCATTCTGGTCCGAACCGAGTTCATCTGCCCCCACATGAGTGAAGAGGTGGCGCATGACCCCTGCTACTGTGCCTCAGGCGGTGCAATCGTGTCACGAGCTGCTCCTCTGGTTGATTCCGCAGCTCGACAAGTTTCCGCGCACGCCGGTTTACACTAGGCCAACATCTCGAAACCGGACTGCTTGAAGTCTTGGAACTGCTAGTTGCAGCGGCATACATCCGGAACAAGGAGACGCCGTTGTGTCGCGCGAATCTCCAGCTGGAGACGGTTTCGCGGAACCATTCTTGACACTTCTAGATTTCTAGCATAACCTAGCTTGTACTTGAAAATTGGACGACTGCGCCGGCCGGATGGAGCCAATCACCGTACCGACATGCTGGACTCAGCGTGACAGAGCTGCTCACACCCGGATTGGTGGCTGGGGCAAAGGAGTAACCCGATGAAACTAAAAATCGGCACGCAAATAGAAGAAGAGCTCATGAAGCTGGCCAAGCGCAAAGCTGCAGAGGAGGGTCGCTCCATCAGCGATCTTATCCAGGATGCCCTGGTCCACTATCTCAGCGTCGATGCCGCGAGCCCGAAAGAGCGAGAGATGGCCTATCAGTCATTTTGTGAGCGACCGTTCAAGCTTAAGCCCGAGCAGTTCCGGAAGGTGCTCGAAGAAGACATGTGGAATCGATGAATCTCGATGATATTCCCGGTGGCAGCCTGTGCGTCGTTGACACGAACGTGTTGCTCTACGCTGAGCAAGGGGTCTCAACACAAGCCCAACGACTGCTGCGACGAATCGAGCGGCGAGAACTGATTGGTGTCGCCCCGCAGCCAGTCTGGCAGGAGTTGACTCACAAACTCATGTTGGCTGAAGCGATGATGTTAGGGCAGATTTCAGGCGGGAATCCTGCGAGACAGCTCGCTGCCAAGCCCGACGTGATCAAGCGCCTCACCACTTATCGCGACAAGGTGTCCGCCCTCATCACATTGGGATTAAAGTTTGAGGGCTGTACCAAAACCGACCTGCTCGACAAGGCCCTGACGCTACAAGAGCGTTATGGTCTGATGACCAACGATTCTGTTATCGCTGCGGTAGCCATCCGCCTCGAAGCCGATGCCTTGGTTTCAGCGGACACAAGATTCAAGGTCGTAAAGAACCTGAATGTCTATGCTCCCTCGGATTTGAAGATGGCAGCGGAAAATCCCTCCGTTCATCCGTAGAGAGCCTCGGGCTGAACGGAGCGGCCTTGAATTTCTGGGTCTATAGCCTTCGCTTACGGTTCGATGAGCCGTGCTGGTCACGATTGCTCGGAAGAATGGTTGCTCTCCGACTTCACCATGCGCTGCAACTCGGCGAGGCGATTTAAGGCATCAAGTGGTGTCATCGAGAACAGGTCGATCTGTTTGACCTCCTCAATGATTGGATGGGGCTGGGGAAGGGGATCGGACGTCAGTGGGAGCTGTTCCTGGATCAACTCGGAACCAGTCTCCGGTTGTTCAAGTTGCGACAAGACCGCTTGGGCCCGACTAATAACGCCAGCCGGGAGTCCCGCAAGTTTCGCGACATGGATGCCGTAACTCCGGTCGGCTTTGCCCGCCACGATTTTTCTCAGAAACACGACGTCTCCGCCTCGTTCCTGAACCGCCACGCGATAATTCTTGATGCCGGTCCGTTGCTGCTCCAGCTGGGTCATCTCATGGTAATGGGTGGCGAACAACGTGCGCGCGCCTAATCGCGCGCGGTCATGGATGTGCTCCGCGATCGCCCAGGCGATGCTCAGGCCATCGTAGGTGCTGGTGCCGCGACCGATTTCGTCCAACAGAATCAGGCTGCGTTGAGTCGCGTTCTGGAGAATATTGGCCGCCTCGACCATTTCCACCATGAACGTACTCTGACCTCCTGCCAGATTATCCGAAGCCCCTACTCTTGTGAAGATGCGATCGGTCAATCCGATAGAGGCTTCTGCGGCAGGAACGAAGCTGCCGATGTGAGCCATCAGCACGATCAGTGCGACCTGTCGAAGGTAGGTGCTTTTCCCCGCCATGTTCGGCCCGGTCATGATCAGCAGCCGGTTCGTCTCCAGATCGAGGACCGTGTCGTTCGGGACGAATCCTGAATCGGTACAGAGCTGTTCAACCACTGGGTGGCGACCCTCCCGTATGGTGATGGCGCCCCCTTCCGTGACTGTGGGCTTACTGTATCGATGCAGGGCGGCGGCCTCGGCCAATGAGGCTACGACATCAATGAGCGAAAGGTGGGTTGCCATGGAGTCCAATCGATGGGCTTCTTTCGCCAATCGTGAGCGAAGCTCACCAAAGACCTCTTGCTCACGAGCGAGCAACTTGACATCGGCTCCGGTGACCCGTTCTTCCAGTTCCTTCAATTCGGCGGTCATGAACCGTTCGGCATTGACAAGAGTTTGCTTGCGGATGTAGTCGGAAGGAACACGTGCGAGATTGGCTTTGGTGATCTCGATATAATAGCCAAAAACCTGATTGTAGCGGACCTTCAAGGATTCAATGCCGGTTCGCTCACGTTCTTGAACCTCGATCCCCGCAATCCAGCTTTTCCCTTCCTTGCTGGCTTTACGCAGTTCGTCGATTGCCGCGTCATAGCCGTCCTTGATGAAATTCCCATCGCGAAGGGAGAGCGGAGCATCAGGTCGGATGGCTTCCTCGATCAGGTCGAAGAGATCCTGGCCGTTATCCCATGACGCCCTTGCATCGCAGAGAAGCCGGCTCTGGAGCGGCGTCAACTGAACAAGGATCTCGGGCAAAACCGAGAGGGACTGTTTGAGGGCCAGGAGTTCTCGTGGGCCGGCCAACCCGAGGACGATGCGACTGCCGAGTCGAGCGATATCTTGGATCTCTCGCAAGCCCGTACGTAATGCAGCCCGCACCTGCATATTGTTCTTCAGTTCTTCCACCGCATCCAGCCGCAGTTGAATCTGGTCAAGACGAAGTAAGGGCCTCACCAACCACTGGCGAAGCAGTCGACTTCCCATCGCGGTGGCGGTCCGATCCAACACACTCAGAAGAGTCGTAGCTTTTAAACCCGACGTTGTTTCGTTCAACATGAATGGTTTGAGAAGTTCCAGATTACGGATGGTCGTTCCATCCAGGTGCATGTACTCGTTATTGGACCGAACTGTGAATCGGCGAATGTGATCCAGAGGAACCGCCGGTTGGGTCTCCCGGAAGTACGACAAGACCGCTCCCGCAGCGCTGCCGGCAGCCGGGAAGTCAGCACAGCCCAAGGCTTCCAAGGTTTGCACATGGAAGTGGTCAGTTAAGGTTCGAACAGCCGATTGATGGCTGAACGACGCCGGTGGCCGTTCACACAGACGTGTCCCTGCTATGTGCTCGATCCAAGGGGAGCGGCGGTCTGCGGGGAACAGAACTTCCCGAGGGTCCAGCCGAGCGAGCTCGTTCAACAGTTGCGTGGACGCCTGGGGACCGTGAAACTCCATGCCCCAAAATTCACCCGTTGACACCTCCAGGACCGCCAGGCCGATCGGTGATCCTCGGTCTGGGTCTGGTCCGACGGTGACGGCGGCGAGATAGTTGAGCTCGGAAGGGGCAAGAAATTCTGTGTCTACGAGTGTTCCAGGAGTATAAAGCCTGACGACTTCTCGGCGTACTAGGCCTTTTGCCGCTTTTGGATCTTCAACCTGCTCACATAAGGCGACGAGACGACCGGCCTTCAAGAGCTTTGCGATATAGCCTGTGGCTGCATGATAGGGAACGCCACAGAGTGGAACAGGATGGGCGCTGTTCTTGTCGCGGGAAGTGAGGGCGATCGATAAGAGTCGAGACGCCTCCTGCGCGTCCTCGTAGAACATCTCATAAAAATCTCCGACGCGAAAAAACAGGATGGCTTCAGGGTATCCCTGTTTGATGTCCCGATACTGCCGCATGAGCGGGCTCGGGGTTGAGTCACTCATCACCGAAGTCCCTCGAAGATTCCACTTGAGCGGGACTCTGAGTCCGTCCGGACAACTTCTCAAGAGATTGCCTGAGTCGCTCCAAGTTCACTTCGGCTTCCTGCAAGGCCTTCGTCTTTCGTCGAAGGTCGATGCGCGCCCGGACCCAGGGAGGAAAAAGCAGAATGACCGCGACTAACAGGCCGATGACAAAACCTGCCATGATGGGCTTGTAAATGGGTGTTGAAGCTTCGAGCAATCCAAAAAAATAGCGGAGGGTGACTTCCTGTTCTTGGTTTTGAAGGAAGAAGGCCAACGAAAGGAGTAGAAGAATGCCGACCAGGATCAATCGAGTCATCGCGACGAAGTCTTTCTACCAGTCTGGAGGCTGGCGCTGACTGATCGTGCAGCTGGACGCTCTATGTTCTTGATTTGAGCGAGAAGTGAGCGGGAGCGTGAACCTGTTGCTTCCAGCCGTACCGCTCTGCTCGTCCTGGTCCGATGGGCAATCTTCACTTCCAACCGGTCTTCGGGAAGCAATTGAACAAATCGGTCCGCCCACTCAATGGCGACGACCACATCGTCGGTGAAATAGTCCGATAGCCCAATCGAATCAGCTTCATCCGGTTTCTGCAACCGGTACAAGTCGATATGAATGATCGGAAGGCGCCCCTGGTATTCATGTACGATCATGAACGTCGGGCTCGTGACGGAATCAGCCGGTACGTCGAGCCCGGCAACGATCCCCCGGATCAGTGCCGTCTTCCCAACGCCCAATTCACCGATCAAGGCGAGCACCTCCCCTCCCTGAAGCAGCTTGCCAATGGCACATCCGAACGATTCTGTTTCGCCGGGAGAGGAGAGGTTAAGGTCCAGGGGGCCAATAGATTTCGCCATGGGAACGTCTTCACGAGGGATCGTTCCATCGTTCGTTGGGCTTATTGGATGGATCTTGGTGGATGAGCTTGAGGGCATAGGGAATCTCCTCGATCAGGTCCCCCGCAATTAATCCAGCCTGCCCCATCTTGGCTGCGGCCAAATCGCCGGCGGCTCCATGCAGGTATGTCGCGGCACAGGCAGCCTCCCAGGAGGGTAGGCCTTGGGCTAAGAGTCCCACCACCATGCCGGTTAACACATCCCCTGTCCCCGCCGTTGCCATCCCTGGATTCCCGGTAGGGCAAATCGCAACGGCTCCATCCGGTCGGGCGACGACGGTCCTGGCACCCTTCAACACGACGAACAGGCCTCGCTCTCGGGCGAACCGGGAGGCAAAACCGATCCGATCGCTGTTGACGGTCTGCGGCGTGGCGTCTGCCTCCAGTCGCGCCATCTCTCCGGGATGCGGCGTGATAATCGGCGGTGTCTTGCAAGATGCCAGGAGAGCGGTCCGTCCAGTCAACGCGTTCAGGGCGTCTGCATCCAGAACAGCCGGTCGATCAAGTTGTTTCGTCAAGCCCTGGACGAGTTCAACCGTTTCCGGATGGGTGGATAATCCTGGCCCGATGGCGACAGCGGTTCTCGCCGCCATGAAGGAGACGAGCCGATCCAACGCAGTCCGGGCAAAGGTGCGCGCTTTGGTTTCAGGCATCGGAACCGTCATCGCCTCCAGCAGCTTTGCTTCCAATATATCGTTGACACTGGTAGGGATTGCGACGGTTACGAGCCCCGCGCCGACCCGAAGCGCCGCTCGCGCGGCCATGGCAGCTGCTCCGGTTTTGCCAACGGACCCGGCAATAATGCCGGCATGACCAAAGGAACCTTTGTGATTCGATGGTTGCCGACTCGGCAGGTACGTTCGCACATCGTGCTTTGTCATCAATGTCGTTCGGCTCTCGACCGCGTCAATGTAAGCCGGCGGAATTCCGATGTCCACAATGGCCACCTCGCCGGCCAAATCGATTCCGTAGTTCTGATAGAGGCCTAACTTGGGCAGCCCAAAGGTCACGGTAAGGGAGGCACGAACGGCTCGACCCAGGATCGTGCCCGTGTCAGCATGGAGGCCGGACGGCAGGTCGACAGCCACCACGGGGCGGCCGGTTTCGTTGATGCTGTCGATGGTCTCAGCATAACGTCCGGTTACAGCAGAGGAGAGTCCTGTCCCGAGGAGCGCATCGACGAGGATGTCGCTGCCTTGAAAAAGTGATTGTGTCTGAGCCTTGGAGGTGTACAGACGCACGGAAGATTTCCCCGCGCCACGGACGAATTGCTTATACATCGTTGCAGCATCACGGCTCAGTTCGGAGATAGGTGCCATGGCGAGCACGCGCACGTTCGCCTGGCGTCGACGAAGTAGGCGAGCAGCGACGAATCCATCCCCTCCATTGTTACCTTTGCCGCATACAATGGTGACCGTCTTGCCCCGCAGGGGTCCCAACCGTTGTTCAAGACAAGCTGCGACGCCGGAGCCGGCACGTTCCATCAACGTGGTCGCCGGGATATGAGCCTCCGAGATCGTTCGCCGGTCGAGCTCCTGCATCTGTGCAGCGGTAATGATCTTGGTCATGCTGGCTTGAGATATTGAACGGACCTAGCAGCTCGACGGCATCAACCGAGCAAGGCCGCCATCTCTTTCACGGCCTGTACGAGCCCGACGAGAACCGCCCGCGCGACGATACTGTGCCCGATGTTGTACTCGACGATTTCTGGAACATGCGTCAGGCGCTTGATATTCCGGTAATTCAGTCCATGACCGGCATTCACTCCGATCCCGAGCTTGTAGGCTAACTTAGCGGCGTGGGTAATGGACTCAAATTCCGCATCGGCTTCCTTGGAACGTGTGGCATTCGCGTAACGACCGGTATGCAGCTCCACGAAATCAGCAGCAATTTTGTGCGCGGCCTTGATCTGATTCAGGTCAGGTTCCACGAAGACGCTGACGGGAATCCCCCCGTTATGTAACAGAGTCACAATGCCTTGAATTCGGTCGCGTTGTCCAACAACATCAAGGCCACCTTCAGTGGTGAGTTCCTGTCGCTTTTCCGGCACCAACGTGACGAGGTCTGGCTTGATGCTCAGGGCGATCTTCGCCATTTCGCCGTCGGCCGCCATTTCAAGGTCGAGCTTTGTACGGACAATCTCGCGAAGGAGGTGAAGGTCTCGGTCTTGGATATGACGTCTGTCTTCCCGCAGATGAACGACCAGGCCATCGGCTCCTGCCAGTTCGACAAGAACAGCCGCCGCCAAGGGATCCGGATCGGCTCCTCCGCGTGCCTGCCGCAACGTCGCCACATGGTCGATATTCACACCAAGACGGGCCATCTCCTCTCCTTCATTCAATCAGCTTGGTCACGCGCCTGTAAGAAAGTTAGATTGGGCAATGAAGCGGTATTAGTAGCAGAAAGGATCGAGATGGGGCAAGGACGGCTTCGTCGATAGGCGAGGGACTGGATGAAGAGCCTCTATCCTTGACAACTTCGGCGCCACGGCAAATTGACTCGACCAAATCCCTCAATTACAATATCCGCTTTCCACATCCCTTCGCTCGTGTAGTCGTGATGAGTTAGTTTGAGAAACGTCTAAAAACAGTCAAAGGAAGTTCATGGGGCTGGGCGAAGGTTTTTATCGAATCAAGCGACTCCCGCCGTATGTCTTCGCGCAGGTTCAATCCCTCAAGCTTGAGGCGCGGCAACGTGGCGAAGACATCATCGATTTTGGGATGGGCAATCCCGATCAGCCGACGCCGCCTCATATCGTCGAGAAGATGATCGAGGCTGCCCGCAAGGGGAAGAATCATCGTTATTCGGCATCGCGCGGTATCACGAAACTGCGGCACGCGATTTGTGCGTGGTACAAGCGAAACTACGATGTTGCCCTGGATCCGGAGACCGAAGCCATCGTCACCATCGGATCAAAAGAGGGTCTGGCGCACCTGGCATTGGCCTTGATCGGTCCAGGCGATGTGGTCATGACCCCGACGCCGACCTATCCCATCCACATGTACAGCTTCATCATTGCCGGTGGTGAGGTCCGTGGCATCGAACTTCGCCAGGACAGCGATTTTTTCGAGGATCTGACGCGTGTCTATCGGCAGACGCTTCCGAGACCGAAAATCCTCGTGATCAATTTTCCCCACAACCCCACCACGGCCGTGGTTAATTTGGAGTTTTTCAAGAAGATCGTGGCGTTTGCCAAGGAACACAATGTCATCGTCATCCACGACCTCGCCTACGCCGACCTTGTGTTCGACGGCTATAAGGCACCGAGCTTTCTACAGATCCCGGGAGCCAAAGATTGTGGCGTGGAGTTCTATACCTTATCAAAAGCCTACAACATGCCCGGCTGGCGGGTGGGATTTTGTGTGGGCAACCGAGAGGTCGTCGGGGCATTGGCGAAGATTAAAAGTTACCTCGACTATGGAATTTTTCAGCCGCTTCAGATCGCCAGCGTGATCGCATTGAACGGGCCTCAGGATTGCGTCAAGGAGACGGTTCTGCGTTACCAGAAACGGAGAGATACGCTGGTGGGTGGGCTGAATCGGATCGGATGGCAAGTCGCAAAACCGTTGGCCACGATGTTTGTGTGGGCACACATTCCCTTGCCTTACCGGCACATGGGTTCGCTGGAGTTCTCGAAGCTCCTACTCAAAGAGGCGAAAGTCGCGGTTTCCCCAGGGATCGGATTCGGCGAAGGCGGCGATGAATACGTGCGATTTGGGCTTGTGGAGAATGAACATCGCACCAGGCAAGCCGTCCGAGGCATTCGCAAAGCCCTCAAGCTTGATGGGGACGAAGAATGAGGTCGCGCATTGGAGTCGGAATTGTTGGATTCGGCACGGTCGGCACGGGTGTCGCCAAGGTCCTCTTCAACAACGCCGCCCTCATCAGCCGACGTGTGGGTGTGCCGATCGAACTTCTCCGGATAGCGGATTTGGACGTGGCGAAAGATCGCGGGGTGATGTTGGCTCCGGGGGTCCTCACCACCGAGATCGATCGCGTCCTTACCGATCCGGCCATCGATATCGTCGTCGAACTGATCGGTGGATACGAGACAGCGAAACGGCTCATCCTGGATGCGATCGCCGCCGGGAAGCATGTTGTCACGGCGAACAAAGCGCTGCTAGCCCTTCACGGAGAGGAAATTTTCGAAGCCGCCACGCGCAAGGGCGTGGACTTGGGGTTCGAGGCGAGCGTCGGCGGCGGTATCCCTGTGATTCGGTCGTTGACCGAGGGGCTCGGCGGGAATACGATCGAGTCCATCTACGGCATCATCAATGGAACGTCCAACTATATATTATCGAGAATGACCCGTGAGGGACACAGTTTCCACGAGGTCCTCCGGGATGCACAACAGGCCGGGTATGCCGAAGCCGATCCGGCTTTTGATGTTGCCGGGACCGATTCGGCGCACAAGCTTGCCATACTGGTCAGTCTGGCCTATGGAACACCGGTCAATTTCAAGGACATCTACACGGAAGGGATTACGAACATCACGCCGACCGATATTGCCTACGCAAAACAGTTCGGCTATACGATCAAATCGCTCGGTATCGCGAAGTTCGTGGACGGGGAAATTGAGGCTCGGGTTCACCCCACGATGCTGCCGTCCACCTCGCCCATCGCTCAAGTCGAAGATGTGTACAATGCCATCCAACTTGTCGGTGATGCCGTCGGTGACGTGGTGCTGTACGGGCGAGGAGCCGGTGCAATGCCGACCGGGAGTGCCGTGGTGAGCGACCTGATCGCGATCGGCCGGAATCTCGTTAAAGGAGCGGTCGGTCGGGTGCCAGTGGCGTCGTTTCAGCAGGATCAGCGACGACCGCTCCGGCTAAGATCGATGGAAGAGATCAGCTCGATCTATTACCTGCGGTTTACGGTGGTCGATCGCCCGGGTGTGTTGGCACAGATCGCGGGTGAGTTAGGGCGTTGTGGAATCAGTATATCGTCGATGGTGCAACAGGGCCGCCGTGAAGGGCAGACGGTGCCGGTGGTCATCAAGACACATACCGCGAAAGAGCGCGATGTGCAAACTGCGCTTCGTGAAATCAATCGGAGCCCCTTCGTCTCCGAACCGACCATGCTCATTCGCATCGAAGGCAAGGATGAGTGATCGATGACTCGTTGGCGTGGAGTGATTGAAGAATACCGCAAATTCCTTCCGATCACCGAGAAGACGCCGGTTATCAGTCTGGGAGAGGGTAATACCCCTCTGATCAGAGCCACAAGGTTGGCCAAGGCGATTGCGCCGGGAGTCGAACTCTACCTGAAGTTTGAGGGTGTCAATCCCACCGGCTCGTTCAAAGACCGAGGTATGACGCTCGCCATTTCAAAGGCAGTGGAGAGCGGCGCGCGGGCCGTTATGTGCGCGTCGACCGGCAATACCTCCGCATCGGCTGCCGCCTACGGGGCTCGTGCCGGGTTGTCCGTGTATGTCTTGATTCCTGCCGGTAAGATCGCCATGGGGAAGCTCTCTCAAGCGATGATGCATCAGGCGACGGTTATTCAGATCGAAGGGAATTTTGATCAGGCTCTGGCCCTCGTCAAAGACTTTTCGGCGTCACTCCACATCGAATTAGTGAACTCGGTGAATCCGTACAGAATCGAGGGTCAGAAGACCGCCGCCTTTGAGGTCTGTGATCAACTCGGCGACGCTCCGACTTTTCACGTCCTACCGGTCGGGAATGCGGGAAATATCACCGCCTATTGGAAAGGGTACCAGGAATATCGTGCGGCGAATCAGATCACGCGGGTGCCACACATGATGGGTTTTCAGGCTGCCGGTGCGGCGCCGATTGTGTTGGGCAAAATCGTCGAAGAGCCCCAGACCATCGCGACCGCCATTCGAATCGGCAACCCCGCCAGCTGGTCCGCGGCGTTGAGAGCGATGGAGGAATCGACGGGTGCGATCGATATGGTCACAGATGAAGAAATTCTCCAGGCCTACAGGACAGTGGCGGCCACGGAAGGGGTTTTTTGTGAGCCGGCTTCCGCTGCGTCCGTCGCCGGGGTCACCAAGCTGCATCGAACCAAGATTCTACGGGAGGGAGTAACAGTCGTATGCACGCTTACAGGGCATGGTTTGAAGGATGCCGATACGGCGATCAGTGTGTCGAAGCAACCGGTGACCGTCAAGGCAACGCGCGAGGACGTTGCCCGTCTCTTGAATGTCTGAAGGACGTGTGGGCCTCATGAGATATGTGATGGTGCACGCCGGTGGGATGGCGGATCGTCCCAGGCCGGAACTCGCGGGACGCACGCCACTGCAAGCGTCATCGACACCCAACCTCGACCGCCTCGCGCAAATCGGAGAACTCGGTCGGCTGCTGACACCCATGGACGGAGTTCGTCACGGGAGCGGGTTGATCGGGGCCGCGATTCTTGGGTACGCCCCCAGAAAGTTCTATCAGGGCCCTGGGCCGCTGGAAGCGGCGAGCCTGGGCGTGTCCGTAACAGAGCATGATGTGGTGTATCGTTGTACGATGGTGACTCTGCGACCGGAAGGTGGCAAGGGAGGTGATATCAAGAAGCTAGGGCCGCACGTGATCATGGACGATGCGACGGCCGGGTTGATTGAAACCGCAGAAGCGCGCGAATTGATCGAAGCCATCAACGAGCAAGTCGGCTCCGAAACCATCCAGTTTTATCCGGGAGCAGGTCATCGTCACCTGATGGTATGGGTGAACGGAAAGCCGCGAGCCGTCTGCATCGATCCACAGACGATAGTCGGTCGATCTATCGCCGATGCCCTACCCACGGGAGATGGTGCGGATATTCTCCGGACGCTGATGGATACCGCCCACGTGATCCTGCGTGACCATCCCGTGAACGATGACCGGGTCGCAGCGGGGAAGAAATCGGCAAACTGTGTCTGGTTGTGGGGTGAAGGGCGAGCGGTGAGGTGGCCCAGCTTGATGGAAAAATATGACATCGTCGGGGCGGTTGTGGCGACCAGCGACGTCTATCGTGGTGTAGGGATAAGTGCGGGGCTCGAAGCGGTGGATCCCGATAGGCTGGCCGATGGAGATCTCCGCACCAAGGCGGCGGTGGCATTGGAGGAATTAGCCAAGAAAGATTTTGTGTATGTGCATGCTGAATTGACGGACGAGGTGATACATGGGACTGATATCAAGGCGAAGGTCCATGGCATTGAAGAGTTTGATCGCAACCTGGTAGGACCGTTGGTCGAGGGTTTGGCCAAACAACGCCCCTATCGTTTCCTCGTCATCTGTGATCACTCGGAAGATCCGCAGAGTCCGGCGTTCTATACGTTTGGTGAGGAGGGAGTGAAAGGCTCGGAGACAGTCGGTCGTCGCTTCACCGAGGCTGATGCGCTTGCCGTGAACATGCCGGCTCGTGATGCAACCAAGTTCGTGAACAAGTTCTTCTCCAGGAGCTGAGATCCATGGCGCTGGTCGTTCAAAAGTACGGAGGGACGTCCGTCGGAACGATTGAGCGCATCCACTTGGTTGCCGACCGGGTGGCGCACACGCAGCAGGAAGGGAATCAGGTCGTCGTCGTCCTCTCGGCGATGAGTGGGGAAACGGATCGGCTGATCAAACTCGCACATGAAGTCACCACTGTTCCAGACGAACGCGAATTGGACATGCTGCTCTCGACAGGAGAGCGGATCACCATCGCGCTTCTCTCGATGGAATTGCGTGGACGAGGGGTCAATGCCAGATCCTTCACGGGACGTCAGGTCGGCATCATCACCGATAGTGCCCATACCAAAGCACGGATCGCACGAGTCACCGCTGATCGCATCAAGGAGGCCTTGAAGCAGGGTGTCTTACCGGTCGTGGCAGGATTCCAAGGAATCAATGAACAATCCGACGTGACCACCCTCGGCCGCGGGGGGTCCGATCTCTCTGCCGTTGCGCTGGCAGCAGCATTAAAGGCCGATCGGTGCATCATTTTCACCGACGTCGATGGTGTCTATACGGCCGACCCCAATATTGTGCCGGCGGCGAGACGGATCGACAAGATTGCGTATGAAGAGATGCTTGAAATGGCGAGCCTTGGCGCGAAGGTCTTGCAAACCAGATCCGTCGAGTTTGCAGCCAAGTTCAATGTTCCGGTCGAGGTCAATTCCAGCTTCAAGGCAGGAAGGGGAACGCTCGTGACGAAAGAAGATGCGGACATGGAATCGGCAGCCATCTCCGGCGTGACCGGAGACCGTAATCAAGCTAAGATCACGGTCGTCGGAGTGCCGGATAAACCCGGGATCGCGGCGAGAATTTTCGGCCCTGTCGCGCAAGCTCATATCAATGTCGATATGATCATTCAGAACATGAGCCAGGCCGCCCTGACGGACCTTTCGTTCACTGTGCCGCGCGCCGACCTCAAGAAGGCCGTGCCGATCATTCAATCTGTGGCGAACGATATCGAGGCAGAATCGGTTTCTGTGACTGAGGCGATCGCCAAAGTCTCGCTTATCGGGGTAGGCATGCGGTCGCACTCAGGCGTGGCGGCGAAAATGTTTGAGGTGTTATCCCGCGAGGGAATCAATATCATGATGATCAGTACCTCGGAAATCAAAATCTCCTGTGTGATCGATGAGAAGTATCTCGAACTGGCCATGCGCTCTCTGCATTCGGCATTCGATCTCGATCAGACTCGGTCCTGAAAGACTCAGGCGAAGACCTGGGACTCAACAAGGAGCGCTCGGTTGCCAAGCCATTGGCGTCGGGTCACTCGCCCTAAGCCATCAGAGAGGCCATCAAAGCAAAAGTACCCTCCATTTACCTGCCCAAGCAGGGGTTGGTCTCGAATCTCCAAGAACGCGAGATGGATGACCATGAAAGTCGAAACGGTACGGCGATGTAATGCCACAGACCGCAGATTGCCCTTGCTTGTGTCATATGCTATGCAGTATCGGTTCGTTATTTCATCAAGGGGGTTCCGATTGACTGGGCAGAAGACGATCGCGGCATATTATAAACAAGATCACAATCGGCTGGATGAGCTGTTCAAGATCTTTCAAGCTTCGAAACACTCGGACTTTGCCAAGGCCAAGGGAGCCTTCAAGGAATTCAGGGTCGGTCTCCAGCGGCATATCCTGTGGGAAGAGGAGCTGCTTTTTCCGATGTGGGAAAAGAAAACCGGCATGATCGAGGAGGGGCCGACGCCCATGATGAGATTTGAGCATGGCCAGATCAAACAGCTGCTTGACGCGATTCACCAAAAGGTGGAAAGGCAGAATCTCGATACCGATCAGGACGAGCAGGCGCTGGTGAACCTTTTGAGTTCTCATAACAGGAAGGAAGAGAGAGCGCTCTATCCAGCAATCGATAACGTGACCAATTCGGATGAGCGCGTCACGATCTTCAGTAACATGAACAGCATTCCAGAAGACCGATACAATGCTTGTTGTAATGAGCACTGACAATCATCTCGCAGAAGGGAGAGGGATGTGAGATGGGTTAGGAGTGAAACTTGGTCAAGCTCTCGAACGTTTCTCAACAGTGATCTGCTCGTCAAACTGACGGTCTCGTTCGGTCTGCTCTTCGCAAGCAGCCTGGGAATGGAGCTTGTCTCTCCATCCGATTACGCCCGTGCCGAGTCCTCGGCCTCACAACCGACCGACAAGTTCAAAGGCAATGTGATGCGAGGCCGGGAGATTTTCAACGGCAAGGGTCTGTGCTACTACTGTCATGGCATCGATGGGTACATTGGGAGAAGACCTAGACTGGAAGAGCACACCGTCGCGCTCATCGCAAGACTGAATCCACAGCCCCCCGACTTGCGTAATCCCGAGGCGCTGCATCTGAAAACCAACAAGGTGAAAACCAACAAGGAGCGCGCCCGCGCCATCAGGGAAGGACATCCCGGCACCGGCATGTTTCCCGACACCACCATGACCGATCAAGACCTCGCCGATACGCTGCTCTACCTCGCGCTCATCAGAAAAGATCCTCATCCGGAGCAGTAGCATGGGCAAGGAGTTCATTTTTCCTGCTCAAGCCCGCTATTTTCACTGCCCATAACTTGCGATATACTCGATTTGCAACAAGGGTGAAACATGTCCAAACCAATCCCTTCTCCACCTCCAGGATTCGACGAGCTGTCCGTCGATGAACGGATTGATTTTGTGCAGTCTCTGTGGGATCGCATTGCGGCAACCCCCGAGCAGGTTCCTGTCCCTGATTGGCATCGAAGGATCATTCGTGAACGACTAGAGTCCTATCGAACCAATCCTGAGGCAGGCCGACCGTGGGCGGACGTTCGGACAGAAATCACAGACAAGTTACGGGATCGCTGATCTGACGGATGGCACGGCGACTCGTCGTCCAACGGCAGTCGGACCTCGATATCCAAGCAGCCGCCTTGTGGTACGAAGATCAGCGACATGGGTTGGGCATGCGGTTTCTTAGTGAACTCGACGAAGTCCTCCAGCGGATTGAAAGCAACCCAAAGCAGTTCCCGCAGTTAGAAGGCGAAGTCCGTCGAGCGCTTCTCCACCATTTTCCCTATGGAGTGTATTTCGTCGAAGGGCCAGACGATGTTGCCGTTCTTGCCGTGCTCCATCTGCATCGAGACCCGGATATGTGGAAGAGTCGGATTTAAAGGTAAAGATGAAAGTGCAAGACATTGCGCAGTCCCGCTAGTCCGACAGCGTGCGCGGCAAGTGGGACAGGTTCAGCTTGGACATGGTCATCACGCTTCAGGCGCGCATTGGGCGGAAAGTGCCGGTCGAGTTTGCAGCGTGAACGGTGAAGGTTTGCGACAACCATGACTCTCACCAGGCCTCGGGGTCTGACATGCTAGAATCCCCCTTGCACGGGAGCGTTGGAAGAGGACGAGCGAAATGACATACCCAGCTGAATATCAGCACGCCTCACTCGAGTTCGAAAAATTCCTGAGGGACGCACGGGACATCTCCGGACTCATGACTACTAATCAGGCTTATACCATGGTCCAGGGGGTATTCCAGACCTTTCGACGTCGACTGTCTCTTGCCCAAGCAATTGAGTTCGCAAACATCCTACGTCCCGTGCTGCGCGCGCTGTTCATGGAAGACTGGAAGACCAACGAACCTGTTCAGGAGTTCGGTACTCGTGCCGAGATGACCCTTGAAGCTCAGTCTCTGCGCAAAGAACATAATTTCGCCCCTGATACCGCGATCCGAGATGTTGCAGAAGCTGTTCGGAGGAATGTCGATCAAGCACACCTCGATCGAGTACTCAGCGAACTTCCTCGGGGCGCCAGGGATTTTTGGGCAACCAAAGATCGCGAAGGCGAGGTTTTATCGGGATAGCCCTAGGCTCTCCTCAGTTGTTTTGGCATCGTGGTTGCGAGCGTCCAGCATAGGCGCGATGGGTTTTGGATTTGCGCTAGTTCTAGCGCCAGCCATGCCGCAGGAAGGCTTCTCGTTGTTGGTCTGCGGACAGCACAGTATCAGAATCAACGATCAGTATCGGGTCTGTTTCCGATGGGAGGCTGGAGATGTCTACGAGGTTGAAATCGCGGATTATCACTAAGCGATCAGTAAAAGCCGACTCGCCGACTCGGTCACGGGCCCTTGTTGGACGCCGTCTACCTCGTCGGCGGCCACCTACACGTCCTGGTGAAATGTTGCTGGAGGAATTCGTCAAGCCGCTCAGCATCACTCAATCGGAGTTGGCGATACGCCTGGGCATCTCATTTCCCCGGCTGAATGAAATCATCCGAGGCAAGCGCGCGATCACATCAGATGCTGCGCTTCGGCTTGCGTGGGTCCTAGGGATGTCAGCTGACTTCTGGCTGGGGTTACAGGTGGACTGGGATCTCTGGCACGCTATGCGCAGCTCAAAGGCCGGCGAAATCCATCGCCTTGAGCCCCTTCGCCCTTCAGCCTGAGCAGGTTCCTCGCCGGAGATGGTTGACTGAGGTGACGATGTGGGTCTGCCCTATCCAACTCGTATCCTTGCATCCACGATTCGGCAGCCCTGGCCTGGTGGTAGGGCGAAGATCGGATTCAAGTCGAGTTCGCTGATCTCCGGAATTTCTTCAACAATAGGAGAGACTCGCAGCAATGTGTCTTCTAAGCCTTCAAGATCGACCAGTGGATGTTCCCGATAGTCGGTGAGTAAGCGCCAACCCTTGACTGCTCACACCATCTCCCTCACATCCTGGTGGGTCAGCGGTGTGATACAGAATAAAGGAAGTGCTCCATGAAACATAGGCGCATTATCGTCACCCACTATGGCGGACCCGACGCACTGCAAGTGGTTGAAGAAGACCGGCCAGAGCCGAAGCCCGGTGAAGTTCGAGTCCGAGTGTTGGCCGCTGGGGTTTCCTTGCCCGATCTGATGATGAGGGAAGGCATCCACCCTGAGACACCCTCGTTGCCCTTCACGCCAGGGTGGGATCTGGTTGGTGTAGTGGATCAGCTCGGTAAGGGCGTCTCCGGACTCGAACCAGGCCAGGTCGTGGCTGCGCTGCCGATCACGGGCGCATACACCGAATTCGGCTGTTTGCCGCAACGTGAACTGGTGCCGGTGCCATCCGGATTGGATGCGGCCGAAGCTGTCAGTCTCGTGTTGAATCACATCACGGCGTATCAGATGCTGCATCGATCCGCTAAGGTCAGACCAGGACAGCATGTGTTGATCCACGGCGCTGCAGGCGGGGTCGGCTCCGCACTCTTACAGCTTGGGCGCCTCGCCGGGCTGGAGCTATACGGGACCTGTTCAGCACGAGGGGCGTCGGCCGTTTCCAATCTCGGCGCGGTCCCCATTGATTACGAGCATCAAGACTTCGTAAAAGAGATCCACCGTCTGACGGGTGAGGGCGCAGATGTTGTCTTCGACGGCATCGGCGGTACCCATATCTGGCGTTCCCGCAAGGCTCTGTGTGCTGGTGGGAAGGTCGTGGCCTATGGCCTGACCGGCTCGCTCCGAGGTGGCCGCTTGGCGTCCGGTCGTTCAGGTGGTCGCCATCGCTTTCGTGCAATCGCCATTTTCGGCTTGTACATTGCCGGTGGCTGGCTTCTCCCGGGCAGAAAACGGGTGGTCCCCTACAGCATCCAGTGGCTCAAACGGCTGAGGCCGGCATGGTTTCGACAGGACTTGATCACCCTGTTCGACCTGCTTCAACGGCAGAGGATCAAGCCGCTCGTGGCGCAGCGATTTCCTCTTGTCGAGGCAAGACAGGCGCAGGAGTTGCTCGGGAGAGGCGGCGTGACGGGTAAGATCGTCCTCGTCCTCAATGGGGCGTAGCTTGAATCGTAAACGACCTAACAACTGCACGCAGTGCTGCGTGCTGCACGCCGGCGAAGATGCCCCGCGTTGGAAACGCTGAAAGCCCAAGGAGAAACTTTGTTCGCCGGGCATGTCGGAGTCGCCTTAGTGATCGGGCGCGTTGAGCGGCGCGTGAATGTCGGCCTTTTTGTGACTGCGGCGCTCTTGCTCGACTTTGTGCTGTGGCTGTTTATTCTCCTCGGATGGGAATCGGTGAATATGCCCGATGATTTTTCCACCACACACCAACCTCACTTCGTGTTTCCCTACTCCCATGGTCTTTTGGCAGCAGCCGGCTGGTCCCTACTCGCCGGAGCACTTGCCTTGCCATTGTACTCATACCTTAAGGAGGCAAGGTGGCGTACTGCCGCCCTCGTTGCTGCAGCAGTCTTCTCGCATTGGTTGCTCGATGCGCTTGTTCACCGGCCAGAAATGCCCTTGACAACTAGCACCTCCCCTACAGTGGGTCTTGCGCTCTGGAACAATATGCCAGTCGCGCTCGCCGTAGAAGCCGTTCTGGTTGCACTAGGTCTGTGCCTCTTTCTTCCGCATAGCGGACTCGCACGTCAGAAGTCCATTGCTCTCGGAGTTCTCATTCTTATTGTCCTCATGTTCACTGTCATCGGAATGACGGTTGCCCCACCTCCGCCTTCAACATCGGCAATGGCCGGCAGCTCATGTGTGACACTTGTGGTCCTGTGCGGACTGATTGCCTGGCTCGGCCAGCTACCGCATGAAGAGCGGATCTAGCGCTTCGTTAGAGGTGAGTCGGCATGGTTGATTCGTATTCTCGCATCCACGATCAGGCAGCCCTGCCCTGGCGGGAGAGCGAAGATCGGGTTCAAATCGAGTTCCCTGATCTCCGGAATTTCTTCAACGAGACGGGATACCCGTAGCAGGGTTTCTTCAAGGGCCTCAAGATCGGCCGGTGGATGCCCTCGGTAACCGGTGAGCAGCCCATAGCCCTTGATTCCTCGGATCATCTCTGCTGCGTCACGGTCGGTGAGGGGCGTGATGCGGAACTGGACATCGCCGAGGATCTCGACATGAATCCCCCCAAGGCCAAAAGCTATCAAGGGACCGAATAGGGGATCGTCGGTGACTCCGATCATCACTTCCACGCCGCCGGTCACCATCGGTTGCACGAGCACGCCTTCCATGGCGTCGAGCTGGTTGGTCTCGGCGAGTCGCGTTCTGATCGAGTCGAAGGCCTTGCGCACCGCTTGTTCATCCCTGAGATTCAACTGCACCCCGCCGATCTCAGTTTTGTGCACCATCTGATGTGAGGCCAGTTTGACGGCGACCGGATAGCCTGCTTGATTCCCCAAAGCTGCTGCTTCGTCGGCGGTTCTGGCCACTCCACCTGGTTGAACAGGCAGCTTGATTGCACTCAGGACATTTCGTGTTTCTTCCGTCGTCAACCAACCGGTGCCGCGTTGGGATAAGGCAGTGGCACAAATCGTTCGTGCGGTGGCAAGATCAAGATCGTCAAAGTCAGGCACCATGCCGGGCCGTTGTTGCCTCCACTCCGCGTAAGCCGCCGCTTTGCCGAGGACGAGTGCTGGGGTCTCCGGCAAATGGTAGGCGGGGATGGTTTCTGTTTGAGACCTAAACGTACGGTCCCTGTCACCTTCCGCCATCCAACCGATGAGCACGGGCTTGGTCTTTGCCCCAGCCTTTCGCCCATTCTCAATTCCAGCCATGATGCCGTGGGCGATGCCGGCTGTGTCCGCCACCGTCATGGACATATAAAGGATGATCAACGCGTCGACCTCGTCTGCCGACAGCAGCGTTTCTATCGCCTTCGCATAGTGATCCGGTGTGGCAGATGCGATGAGATCCACTGGGTTCTTCAGGGCGGCGGCTGCCGGAAGAAAGGAGGCGAGAGCGGCCTTGGTCCGGGCCGATAGTTCAGGAACCACCAAGGCGCCTGCCTCACAGGCGTCCGCGCAGAGGATGGCTGGTCCTCCGGCATTCGTGATGATGCCGACTCGGCGTCCAGAAGGCAGCGGTTGAGCCGCGAGTCCGGTTGCCAGAGCCAACATTTCGTCGAGCGTCTCGGCGCGAATGACACCGGCTTGACGAAACAACGTCTCAACGGCCACCTCACTCGCCGCAAGGGCCGCTGTATGTGAACTGGCTGCACGTCTCCCTGATTGGGTGCGTCCAGCTTTGACTGCGACGATAGGCTTACGGTGACTCACCCTCCGTGCGATACGAGCGAAGCGGCGAGGGTTGCCGAATGATTCTACGTACAGGAGGATTACATCGGTTGCAGGGTCTTCCTCCCAATATTGGAGGAGATCGTTGGTAGAAACATCGGCCTTATTGCCGACGCTGACGAACGATGAAATACCGAGCTGGATACGCCGCGCTCCGGCGAGGGTGGCAAGGCCCAACGCGCCGCTTTGCGACGACATCGCGACTCGGCCTTGAGGCGGAAACAGCGAGGTAAAAGTGGCATTGAGCCTGATGGTCGGATCCCTGTTCAATATCCCGAAGCAATTGGGGCCGATCATGCGCATGCCGTGCTGGCGGACTTTCGCGACCAACTGTCGCTGAAGGATCGCTCCCTCTGAACCCATTTCCGCGAAGCCAGCCGTAATGACGACGCAGGCCCTGATTCCCTTTGCGGCACACTCATCGATCACAGACGACACGGAGTCTCGCGGGACGGCAATGACGGCCAGATCGATCGCTTCGGTGATCGCGCGCAATGAGGGGAAGACAATGACTCCGGCGATTTCGGTCGCATGGGGGTTCACAGGATATACGGCACCTTGAAACCGATTGGCCATCAGCGCTTCGAGGAGACGATAGCCGACACTTGTCGGATCGCGTGATGCTCCGATCACCGCTATAGACCGCGGATGGAAAAACGGTCGGAGCGAGGCGGTTGTGGCGAGGCGTTCTCGTAATTCCGCGCGGGTCACAGTCACTTCCGTTGGAATCAACGACAACTTCACCTCCATATCCTCGCCTTCGTAGGCTTCATGGGCGGTAAACCCCGATTCTCGAAAAACTTCTCGCATGGCCAGATTTTCAGCATGGGTTACGGCCCAAAGCTTAGTAAACCCGTAGCGGATGGCCGGCAGGGCAAGCCGTTCGAGAAGCAGTGTTCCTAGGCCTTTTCCATGGAAAGCATCATCCACGGCCATGGCCACCTCCGCAGTCTGTTTGTCCTTCGCCCAGTAGGAACCTGCGGCAATAACGCGCTCTTCCCCCTCCCATGCTCGTGTCACGATCAAGGTGAGCTGAGCACGTGGATTGGAAGAATCACACAAGCTTGCGACGGCGTCGGCTGACGGCATGCTTTCCGAAAAGAAGCGGTGACGTCTCGACTCGGGTGACAAGCGGCCGACGAACTGTTGCAACAGTGCCGCATCAGCCGGTTCGGCGGTTCGGATAGCGGCGGTCGTTCCATCGCGCAGAATGAGTGAGCCAGACACGACATGATCGGCCTTCAAAGGAGGAATGTAGAGAGGGCGAACGGCTCTCATCCTACGGGCATCTAAAGGGCAAGCCATTCGGGTTTCACGATCAACATGAGGCCCAAGCTGAACATCACCGCTCCACTGGCCAATTTCAACCAACGACCGGCACGTTCCTGCAACTTTCTGCGACTCAGCGTGGCCACCGCGATCGTCACCATGAGGCTATCATCAAAAATATAGGCTAGATTATACAACCCGAGATACCCATAGTATTCCCATGTCGGCAGCTGTTGCATCGTGAGGAGCTGTGTGTAAAGGGCGGGGAATCCAGCGGTGCAGAGTAGTTCGACCATATTGACGAGGCCGGCGAGGATGACGATGCCAAGCAAGGCTCCGACCAGGTTCTCAGCTTGGAGTATCCCTCTGACTCTGGCGTAAAACCCTGGCTTGGCTGATTCCGGAATGCTCAGTGAGATCCCACGGTGGAAGGCAAAGAAGTCTTTGACATTGACCGTGCCCACGAACAGGGCCAGGCTTCCCAGCGCGATCTGAATGCCGCGTGAGAGACCGATCAGGAGAAACACATTCAGCCAGGCCGCCATGAAGGCAAAGTAGATCAACCCACTGACAAGGACGAACGTGCCCGCGATGAGGGCCATTTTCTGCCGATCTTGGAGATTGACGAGCAACGACAACAGAAACAGCAGGACCCACATCGCGCAGGGATTGAATCCGTCCAACAATCCGATAGCGATGGTGAACAGCGGGAGGCCAAGGTCCTGCGCCCGAAGCTCCCCGAACCATGCCGTCTTGATACCCTCTGCAACAACCGGTGCGGACCCACCTAGTGTAGGCTGTCCGAGCTTGGCGCGGATCTCAGCTCCTGTTGTGTCGGAGGAGTGGAATCCCACGATCAGTTCTGTGCCTATGAGGAACGTGGGAACGCCGATGCTGGTCATGCCTCGGTCAGCAAAGAGATCTGCGAGTCGCTGCCGCGAGGCTGAGTCCTCAGCGATGTCGTGGATGGCGATCCGTAGATCCGGCCGCTCACGCTGCAGCTCACCCAGGAAGACCTTCGCGGCTTCGCAATGGGGACAGCCGGCCCGAACAAAGACCTCAAGATCTGGGATGAGTTCCTCGGCTGAGACCGATAGCCTGCTCCCAAGTACCAAGAGGAGGACAACGAGGCATGTGGCGACCGTGCCGACGAACTTCCATTTACTTGCGTGAACGGACCACAACGGCTCGCTTATGGGAAGGGGAGAGGAGCTCATTCCGCTCGATGGCCGGACAACTGTTCCACACAGACATTGAGCGTGCCGTACTTTGAGTAGTCGGCTTCCTGAATCTCCACGTCAAACGTCTTGTGGATCGAGATCACAAAATTTAAAAAGCCCATCGAGTTCTTGCCTGGCCTGATCCCAGGAAAAGCGTGAAGAGATGGTCTCGTAGTTGGAGAGATGTGGAACAATTTCCTGCTCCCGATGCGATTTGATGATCGTAGTCCAAGACACGGAGAGGCCCCTCTCGGTACCGGCAAGGCAGGTATGGACCGGCGGTAGGCAGCCCGAAGAATCCTTCAGGTGTGGTGGCTGAAAAGCCGCCGCCTCGTCCTAACTGACGATATCCGGTGGTGACATGAATCTGATGTAGGACAGCACATCCAGCATTTGTTGATCGGTCAGTTTGCCGCGAAAGCTGTGCATCGGTGTGAATAAGACACCGTTTGAAATTGCGACAAGCAGTTCCCAATCGGTCTTGGACCGAGTGGTTTGAGACCGAAGATCAGCAGGCCGGACAATCAGATCTTG
>PHGD01000073.1 GCA_011090425.1 Nitrospira sp. LK70
CGACCAGATTCTTGCGTACCTAGCCCAACGAAATGCAAAACCAACACGCTACGTCTGGAAAGCCAAGGGGGAAGAGATCCTCCGCAAGATTCACCGTGCCAAGCAGGTGCTGACTGTATAGCTATTTGAGAGACACCACACTAGCAGCCCCCGCTCTCGCCTCATGCCAGATGGTCATATGAGGCGCAACAAGCGTTACCGCAGCCCTTATTTGAACCGCTGACTGAAGGGAGAGCCCATGAAATGCCCGCAATGTTTAACGGAAAATGACGTATCTGCCACGAAATGCTCGATATGTGGACATGCATTTGCCCCACAGCAAGTGAAGCCTGCAAGATACACCAGCTTCTATGCCGAGTATTTTGCCTTT
Organism: Nitrospira sp. LK70; assembly: GCA_011090425.1. Lineage (GTDB taxonomy): Bacteria > Nitrospirota > Nitrospiria > Nitrospirales > Nitrospiraceae > Nitrospira_D. The sequence goes on from PHGD01000073.1 coordinate 371, forward strand.
CGCGAATTGGTGACCCCTCAACTCATTAAAGTAGTCTATATCGTGGGAGCCTGCTTCATTACCGCAGCAGGGCTCTTATCGATTCTATCCCCGGAGACCTTGAATGAGTATGAGGCTGGTCCGATTCTCACTCGCCTCGGAGGAATCTTCGTCCTACTGGTGGGAAATCTGGTGTGGCGCATGATGTGTGAAGGAGCCATTCTGCTCTTCAGTCTCCATGAGCTGCTTGTCAGCATCGACACTCGAGCGAAGGCCCTGCTGCTGCGGGGTAAGAGCAACCGACAATGAAGCCACTCCTTCTCCGGCTCCAAACACCGAAATATGTGGTGGTACATCGAAAAAAAGAGGGTGAGCTGGAAGATTCTGAACTCTCGGCTATCGCTTGGGCTGCGGGGGCATGTATTTGATCATCTCGTCGGCGAGCTCTTTGGCGATGTCCTTCAAGCTCGGCTTCACGAACATGTAACTGTTCGATCGTTCATGGCGCGCTTTCCAGACCGTCGTGCCGGTCGTGGCATCGATCAACCGCAAGCTCATCCCGACCCGCCCCACGTTGTCTCCTTCCTTTCGCACGTATTCCCACGAATTGACCCGCACCACGAGAAAGGACTCGACGTTGAGCGCTTTCCCGAGCTTGATGGCCGACTCTTTATCGGATTGACCAGTCATCTCCAGACGGGAGAAATAAAACACGAGCGAATCAAAGGCCTCCTTTGAGGCCTGAAAGATATCCGTCACGTTCTCGGGCGAGACGACCCGTTCGATAGTCCCCTGTCTATTGAGGGCTCCGGCCAAGACTTCCTGAATGTCTTCCCTGGCGCTGTCGTATTGGCTCGCCATCGGTGGCAATACGGCGATGGACTGCGGTCGAAATACTCTGGCGCCTGGGCCTTCCCAAACCTCCTGCAAGCCGCCACAACCTCCAAGGAGCAAAACAAGCGTTATCGCGGATATTATGTACGCATATGGGCGAGACAACATCAGCTCAGTATACCATTAAAACGTCAATGAAACAGAGACGGAAACGAGAGCACCTTTTTCACGGAAATCATATCCTCCTCCGGCATTTGCACGGAAGGAAAACCACCGCAGGCCTAACCCTGCCGTAGGAACAAAGGGAGTGGACGCATCCTGCATATTCTTAAAAGTACCGACCCTGAAGGAAAGAAATTCAGACAAGACTGTTTGCTCGAGTCCTAAGCTCAGAAGCTGGCTTTTCACCCCCGGGACAAAGGTCTTGTTCGAGGTCGCGTCCACATCGGCCGCCAATGTCAATGTAGAATAGGGGTTGACGGCAACGCCGGCTCTGACCTGCGGATCCAATTGGAGCTCTCCTCCGCCGGCGGCATCGAAGGTAGGCTTATTGATATCTTTGGCGACGACTCCAAACCTTATCCACGAGGTCGGGCGATAGATAGCACCTATGTCAATGCCATAGGACAATGAGATGCTCGGTTTGCCGAATCGATCGGTTGTGCTGACCCCGCTCCCCCCTTGGAGGTCGGTCGAACCATTGTAGGCGGCGCCTTGAATGACTTTCGCGGTGATTCCGATTGAAACGGTCTTGTCGAAAAAGGCATAGGCGTATGAAAACGCCAACTGCCTGGCTTCGAGGCCACGTAACGCCATCTGGCCCGCCATGTTGATCGTCGTGCCGGCACCGCCCGGTTGGGATACCTGCACAGGTGTCGAGACGAATCCGCCCCCAGTGGCGACGTCGGACACGTTGAATCCGAACGCATGTTCACCAAGGTGTCCTTTGAGATAGAGGCCGGCGGAGCCGTTGACGGAAACACTGGCGCCCGCTTGGTTGACACGATCAGCGATAGACTGAGCGTTTGCCAGATTGGCCGGAGATGTATCGCTGGTATTGAAGTTCTCCATATCATGCAGGGCATCACCCAAACCAAGGCGATCAAACGCCTGACCTCCACCCTGGGCACGGATATCCACGGTCTGGGTCATGGCCAAGCCGGCTGGGTTCCAATAGGTGGCGAGCGCATTGGTAGTGACGGCGACGCCGGCTCCACCCATGCCCATGGGGCGAGGACCCACGATTACAAATTCCGCCGCTGATACATGAGACGGCAACGCTGAGGCGGCCAGCAACAGGCCTACGCGAAGCGAGCGAGAGGGCATTCTTGCGAGTCTAGAGAAGGGATGGTAGTTCGTCAAGGAAACGCAGACGGTCCACACCGTATGCAGTATGCGATGTGGTCGTAGGTGACGGCAACTTGACGCATAGTCTAGAAACACCAGAGTCAAGCGAGGGCGAAAGGATGCCGCGATGGGAATATCCCATCAATCAGACAATTTGGCCATCTTGCATGTGAATGATACGGTCGGACTGGGCGGAAAGTTTGTCGTTATGCGTGACGATGACAAACGTCGTGCCGCGTGTCTTGTTCAAGGTGCGCATCAATCCGAACAACCCGTCCCCGCTATGTGTGTCGAGGTTTCCGGTCGGTTCATCAGCCAAGACCAAGTCAGGATTCTGCACCAACGCGCGCGCCATGGCGACCCGCTGCTGTTCGCCGCCTGAGAGTTCTCCTGGCTTGTGAAGCAGGCGATGCCCTAATCCGACTTCCGTGAGCAGGGTTGTTGCGTCGGCCTTGACGGAGGTTGGTTCGCGACGTTGCACGAGGGCGGGCATGCAGGCATTTTCCAACGCCGTGAACTCGGCGAGTAGGTGATGGAACTGAAACACAAATCCTATCCGCCGATTGCGGAATTCCGCCTGCTGTGTATCCGTCATCCGAAAGAGGTCATGCCCATCGAACGTGACTGTACCTCCGGTCGGTTTATCAAGAGTCCCGATAATATGGAGCAAGGTGCTCTTGCCGGCTCCCGAGGCCCCCACAATCGCTACCAGCTCGCCGCGCTGAATTTCAAGGTTGATCCCCTTGAGGACGGGCACTTCGTAGGACCCCATCGAAAAAGACTTGTGGAGGTTCGTAACTTTAATCATTCCGATATTCTGAATCTCAGTCCTCGGTCCTCAATCTCCAGGCCCGCGGATCTATTCATAGCGTAATGCAGCGACCGGTTCCAACTTCGCGGCCTGATTGGCCGGATACACCGTCGCCAAAAAACTGATCAGTATGGCGGACCCGGCCACCAGGAGCACGTCTTCGGCCAGTACATGAACCGGAATAGTAGAGATGTAGTAGACACTCGGGTCAAACGTCCAAAATGTTTGAATCAGCCAGAGAAACGCGTAGCCCAAGGGAATGCCGATGCCGGTCCCCGCAAATCCGATGATCAACCCGTTCAGCATGAAGATGCGCCGGATACTGCGTTTTGTGGCGCCCATCGCCTTGAGGATCGCGATTTCTTTCTGCTTCTCCGTCACGATCATCGTCAAGGTGCTGACGATGTTGAATGAGGCCACGATCGTGATCAAGACAAGCAGGAGAAACATCATCGTCTTTTCCAGCTTCAGGGCGGAGAAAAGATTGCGATTCATCTGCATCCAATCTCTGGCTCCGTGGCTGAATCCCAGTTCCTGTTCAATATTGTGGGCAATCTCTCCGGCACGGAACACATCCGTGACCTTCACTTCGATTCCGGTGACGCTCGCGCCCAGGTTGAAAAATTTTTGTGCCTCGCCGAGTTCGATATAGGCAAATGAGGAATCGTACTCGAACATTCCAGAATGGAACAGGGCGACCACGGCGAACGTTCGGATCTTGGGAACCATCCCCATCGCGCTGATGGGGCCGACGGGAGAGACCACGTTGACCGTATCACCGACAAACACCCCCAGCCTGAGCGCCAGCTCTTTGCCGAGAATGATGCCTGGTTTTTCAACGGCTCGAAGCTCGCCTTGAGGATCATCGGCCGGAGCTTGCATCACTTTCACCGGGGTGAGCAGGTCCAGCAGCTGACCTGCCGTGATGTTCTTGGCCAGTTCGGTGACATTGGCTTCTCGTTTCGGATCGATCCCGCGCAAGATGATTCCTTGTACTCCGCTCTGGGTAGTGAGTAACACTTGACGGAACACAAACGGCGTGGCCGCGACGACGTCTGGTACCGTCTGGATCTTGTCGGTCAGACGGTCATAGTCCGTCATGTGCTCTTTCATGCGTTCTTGGACGACGATATGTGCGGTCGTGCCGAGAATCTTGCTTTGAATGTCTTCTCGGAAACCGGTCATGATGCCGACCGTCCCGATCAGCGCCGCCACCCCCAGCGTAATCCCGGCCACCGACACGAAGGTGTTCAACGAGATTGTCCGGTTGCGGCGCTTGGCGCGCAGGTAGCGGAGTCCGACGAAGATTTCATAAGGGAGGGCCACTACGATTTCTCTGGTCTGAGCTGTGGGAAAAACACAACATCGCGGATGGAAGCCTGGTCGGTGAACAGCATGATCAATCGATCGATTCCGATCCCTTCTCCGGCGGTCGGCGGCATCCCGAATTCAAGGGCGCGGAGAAAGTCTTCGTCGACGAGATGGGCTTCTTCATCACCCGCCTCCCTCTGGGTCGCCTGGCCTACAAACCGTTCACGCTGGTCCAGCGGATCGTTCAACTCGGAGAAGGCATTTGCGATTTCTCGCCCGGCAATATAAAGCTCAAATCGATCGGTCAGACTCGGGTCCGCATCCTTCCGCCGCGCGAGCGGAGAAATCTCGATCGGATAGTCCGTGATGAAGGTGGGCTGTTGGAGATTGGGTTCGACGGTTTCCTCGAAAATTTCGTTCAGGATCGTGAATAACGATGCCTTCTGATCCACCGGCACATTCAGCCGTTTGGCGGCCGCCAATGCCTGCTCTCGATCGTGGAATACCGCTGGGTCGAGGCGATTCACCTCCAGGATGGCTTGGTGGTACGACCAGCGTCGCCACGGCGGTGTGAGCACGATCTCGTTTCCTTGGTATGGAATGACCGTCTTGCCGTGAATCTGTTGAGCCAAGCCAGAGATGAGTTCTTCAGTGAGGGCGATCAAGTCCTGGAAATCCGCGTACGACACATAGAATTCCAGCATCGTGAACTCGGGATTGTGAATCGTTGAGATGCCTTCGTTGCGGAAGTTGCGGTTGATCTCGAACACGCGCGGAAAACCGCCGACGATCAGGCGTTTCAAATAGAGCTCAGGCGCGATACGCAGGTAAAGATCGACGCCGAGCGCGTTATGGTGCGTGACGAAAGGCTTGGCCGTCGCGCCTCCTGGAATAGGATGCATCATCGGGGTTTCGACCTCGAGGAACCCGCGCTCTATGAGAAAGGTTCGGATGTCGGCGATGATGCGGCTTCTGGTCGAAAAGATCTGGTGGACCTGAGGGTTGGCGATCAGATCGATGTAGCGCTGTCGATATCGGGTTTCCACGTCCGTCAGGCCGTGCCACTTTTCGGGAAGAGGGTGGAGCGCTTTGCTGAGAAACGTCAGACTGTGGGCCTCGACCGTGAACTCGTTCGTTTTCGTACGAAACAACGTCCCCGTGACGCCGATCCAGTCCCCGACGTCGAGTTGTTCCACGATGATGTAAGCCTGTTCGGAGAGGAGATCCTTCTTGAGGTACACCTGGAGCCGGTCGGACCCGTCCTGCAGCACGGCAAACCCGGCCTTCCCGAAACGCCGCAGGGCGACGACCCGTCCTGCGACCGTGCATGAGATCTGTTCTTGCTCCAAGGTCTCTTTGGTCTTCTCGCCATGCAGCCTAAGTAATTGTACGGCACGATCCCTGACCTCAAAACGGCTGCCGTAGGGAGCGATACCGGCCTTTCGAAGGAGCTCGAGCTTCTTGATCCGTTGCTGCCGCTGTTCGTTCAGTTCATCCATTTTCCACTCGGCAATCCCGCTACAGGTCGTCTTCCGGTCCGCCCACCGGTGAGAGTTGATCGCTTCCTTTCTCCAGTTTCTTCGTCAAAAAGGCTTCGATGAATCCATCGAGGTCTCCATCCATGACGGATGAAACGTTGCTGCTTTGATGACCGGTTCGATGATCCTTGACCAGTTGGTAAGGCTGAAACACGTAGGAGCGAATTTGGCTGCCCCAGGCGATGTCCTTCTTTTCGCCGACGATGGCGTTGAATTCGGCTTCCTTCTTCCTCTGTTCCACTTCGAAGAGGCGAGCCTTTAAGATCTTCATCGCGCCGTTTCGATTCTGAAGCTGAGACCGCTCATTCTGGCATTGCACGACGATACCGGTCGGCAGGTGAGTGATGCGGATGGCGGTCTCGACCTTATTGACATTCTGGCCGCCTGCGCCGCCAGAACGAAAGGTGTCGATCCGGAGATCTTTTTCCTCGACCACGACATCGATGTCTTCGCTCAGCTCAGGATAGACGAAGACCGACGCGAACGAGGTGTGCCGTCGCTTGTTGGAATCGAACGGGGAGATGCGTACCAAGCGATGGACTCCTGCTTCCGCCTTCAGGTATCCATAGGCATGCGATCCTGTGATGGAGAGGGTCGCGCTCTTGATACCCGCTTCGTCGCCGGGCAACAGGTCCAGTGTTTCTACCTTGAACTTCTTGTGTTCCGCCCACCGCACATACATCCGAAGGAGCATTTGCGCCCAATCCTGCGATTCCGTTCCGCCCGCACCGGGATGAATCGCCACGATTGCGTTATTGGGATCCAGTTCTCCCGAGAGGAGCAGCTCGACACGCAGTGCGGCGAGGCGCGGCTCCAGCTGATTCAGTTCACCAGTCAACTCGGTCTCAAGGGCCGGGTCGCCGCTCTCGCGGGTAAGTTCCAGCAGTGCGTCCAAATCACCCATTGTGGTCTCGATATCGCGCCACTGTTTGAGCTCTCGCTCGATCACCGCTTTTTTTCGGCTCACCCCTGCGGCAGCGCGGGCATCGTTCCAGAAGTGAGGCTGGCCCATCTGCGCTTCAAGTTCTTGTAGGTCGGCCGTCATATGAGCGAAGTCAAAGATGCCCCCGTAGTTCAGCGACTTGCTCCGCCAAGGCACGAACACGAACTTCCACGTCCTCTAACATGCCACGATCCTCCTTCTTCGGTCATGCCGGTGTGATTGCCGTCAGGGCTGGTTCCTTCGTGCGGAAAGACCCGACCAAAATCAAAAGCGCGCAGATTATAACACAGGTGTGGGCAAACACATCGCCGTAATAGCTGTAAAACGTGCGGGTTTGTCTGGTCGGGATCGCGGCGTACGATGCCCGTTCGGCAAAAAGGGGCGTCGCTTCGATGATCTGTCCGTACGGATCGACGAAGCCGGAAATTCCCGTATTGGCGGCGCGTGCGAAGGCCAAATGATTTTCCACTGAGCGAAAGACGACCATGGCAAAGTGCTGGGCGGGGGCCGAGGACGGTCCAAACCATCCGTCGTTCGTGATCGTCACCAGAAACTCCGCACCGTTTGCCGCAAATTGCCGGACGAAATCCGGGAAGATCACTTCATAGCAGATCGCCACGCCGAACTTGACTGATCTGGTGCCGGTCGGCCGTTCTGTGTTCCAGGATTTCGGACTGAACGAGAGCGTCGTCGGCCCCGGTCCCGCTTCGAAATCGCCGATCCCTTCAACGAGTTTATCGAGGAAGAACAGGAGCGAGGATTTGAGGGGGATGTATTCTCCAAACGGCACGAGATGGTGCTTATCATAACGGCCGAGGACCGTGCCGTCCCTTCCCAGCAGATAGGCGCTGTTCAAGAGGTAGGGGCGGCGATCGGGGTAGAATCTCAAGGCCGGGCTTCCGAGGAGGATCGGTGCCTGCGCACGTTCCGCCCAAGCGATCAACTGCAACTGATACTCTTTCTCCCGTTCGAAAATAAACGGCGTGGCTGCCTCCGGCCACACGACCAAGTCGGTACTGGTTCCCAGTTGCGCCGTCAGCCGGTCGAACCTCCTCATCGTCTCGTCGCGGAATGACGCATCCCACTTCACGGCTTGATCGATATTCGGCTGAATGACACCGACGGTAATGGATGGTTTATGATGGCCCAGGTCCTTAGCACTCAGGACTGCTGAACTGTAGAACCATGAGAGCACCATGCAGGCAGCCGCAGTGGTGAGCAATTCCCACGGCAGCTGGACCGGATGAAATCCTCGGAAAAACGGCATGATCCACAAGCACAGCTCGGCGAAGGCCACGTTGACCAGGACAATGAGGAAGGAAATGCCGTACACACCTGTGTGGTCTGCCACCTGTATCAGGTCCAGTTCGCGATATTGTGAATAGCCGAGGAGACACCATGGAAGGCCAGAAAGCAGGATGGTACGGAACAGCTCGAGTGCGACCCAGAAGCATGGCGCAAAGAAAATCCCGTAGCGCGGGATGAGTTCGCGTAGCCACACGACGGCAACGCAGTAGAGCCCGACATAGAGTCCGAGATAGGTGGTCAGCAACAACAGAATTGCGTAGCTGACGATCTCCGGAACCTTGCCATAGGTCGTCATGGCGGTGACGACCCATGCCATGATCCCGGTGAATCCAACGATTCCGCTCAACCAACCGATCCAAAAGGCCCGCTGTCTGGAGCATTGATCAAGCGCGAGATGGAGGGGAATCAGGGCGATCCAGGCCAGTAATCCCAGGTCAAACTTTGGAAAGCAGAGAGGCAAGAGCAGTCCGCTCGCGCAGGCAAGTAGTATCTGACGCGAGCGAGATCCATCCATCGAGCCGTACCTTACGAAAAGATTCGATGACTTGCAAGAGAATGCTTGAACAATCAGCGACTTGGGAGGCTTGCTAGGTGCTTTTCCCCGCTCAAACCTGTATTCTACCTCCTATGGAGAGACGTCGGCACCATCGAGTTCCGGCTCAAGTCAAGAGTCTGCTTCGGGCGAACTCGCATGAAGTGGAGGGGGAGACCGTTGATCTGTCGCTCGGCGGCGCCCGCATTGAAAGCTCCCTTGATGTCCAACCGGGAAAGCAGATAGGCATGAAACTCCTCATGCCGGGGGATGATATCCCGATCGTGATCGAGCAAGCCCAGGTCCGATGGGCGTTGGATCGGACTTTCGGCGTGAGGTTTCTCGGAGTACCGCAGCAGGAACTGCACGAATTAGAGCAATTGATCGACGCATGTATCGCGCTCGATGAAGGGAGGGACGTATGAAATCTGCGAGCAATTCAACCGAGACCTCGACCGACGACCCTCGCACCTGGATCGGTGGCGAAGCGACCGTCAGTTCCCAAGCCCACCGATATATCCGTCGCCAAGCGGGACCATCCAACTCCCTGCTCGGTGTGATCCTCGGCTTGACCTTCCTCGGTGGCCTCGCCCTGGGCAGCTCCTTCGCCCTCCTCTGTCGATCCAAAAGTCAGTAGTATTGGCCCCATCTGTTCTTGTCCTGTTCTGATTGAGCCAGAGCCGGTCCGTGTCTCCTGTGCATGGGTACCGGCTTGCATTGGCTGTGGCATACGTGGCCTCTACCTCTGTGACATTGCGAAACAGGAGGGGACATCCCCGGACCTGCGTCGAGCTCTGACGCTCCAGAGTCCCCACGCGCCTGACGGGTCAGACGGGCCAGATCCAGCTGACGCTTGAGGGTGAGTGACCCATCTACGACAGCGAGCAGCTCGTGGGCAGCGGTCGCCGCGTCGGCCACCAGCCGCAGAGAAGCGAGGCATCGGCTTTCCTAAGACTCCTCCTTGCCAAATGAGATCAAGAAGCAGCTGCTTTTTGCTATACTCCTCTCCACCATGCCATCGGATACCCCCTCTCCGCAGCCCTCCCCGGTAGAGCGCCGTGAGTTTTATCGCATCACCGTTCTCTTGCCCATCTGTCTTCAGCTGAAGAGTGACCAGACGGAGGCGACACTCATCGAGCGGTCCGTCAACATCAGCGGTGGCGGTATCGGCGTCACGCTCAACCAGACCTTCGAGGTGAATAACATTCTCTCATGCACTCTGCTCCTTCCCGGCCAGGTGCTCTTTAAGTCCTATGTCGAAGTGTTGCGTATTGATCCCATTACCTACCCACTCAACACCTATCGCCTCCATGGGCGCTTCGTCAGGATGGCCAATCAGGATCGAGAGCTGCTGATCAGACACGTAATCCAGTTCCAGCGCGAACACCTCACTAAGCACTACTCCGCTTGAATGGACAAGGCCATTACCGTGAGGAGGATTCGCCCAATTCTGAGGATCTTGCTTCGTCCCCGCGAAAGGGGGATTCATTCTGTCACGCGAGGCCGACTAGACTGGGCCACCGTGGAACCCACATTTCCCTATTTTCGACACCACTATCGAGTCCCCCTGGCCGTGCAATACCCCGTGATGTTTTCGGATACGGACATGATCGCGGAGGGAAAGGTCATGAACCTTACCGTGTTCGGTTGCGCGATCGAATGTGCCGGTGCCGCGCCGCGGCGAACCACCCTCCGCGTCCGGCTGATCCTCCCGGATCAGGCACAATCACTGCCGGTTGAAGAAGCAGAGGTCCGTTGGGTCCAAGGGAATCGAATGGGGCTTCAGTTTCACAAGGTGGGGCGAGCGGCGGATTTTCGGCTCCATGGGTTTGTCTGGGATCGGCTGCTCGAACGGCTCCGCACGATCACTCAGGAAGGATTGTTAACCTCTTGATCCTGCGTTATCCCGCCTTTTCCAACCATCGCCAAACACAACAGCCCGATGCCGATCCATACGAGTTCACGGAACCGTCGCAGCAGCGCAAAGGTGATCCCCGTCACGTCACTGTAGCCGAAAGCTTGAAGCAACAGAAGATTGCCGGCATCTTGGGCGCCCAGACTGCCGGGGATCAAGAAGGAGCCTCCCTTGATAAAAACCGCGAGCGCTCCAATCGAGAGGGCGGACAAGGCACTCACTGAACCGCCGAGTACATAAATAATCCCGAACACCTCCAACGATTCGGCCATCCAGCCAAAAAAGTACAAGGCCATTGACGCATAAAAGGCCTGTTGATGGTGGCGGTAGAAATTGCGAATCGTCTGGTCGATCGAGCGCAGGTGCTCTTCATGTGTCTCTAGAGACTGGATTCGTACACCCAGTTTCTTGACCAATGATAGAATCGAGGCAAAGAGTCCACGCCGCTGGATGAAGACAAATCCTGCGATTGAACAGACCAGCAGTCCGACGCTCACCAGAGCTGCCGTGATCGTCTGGCCCGCTGAACTCCCGACGCCCAGCATCCAGAAGGCCAGGGCGATTCCCGTGAGGATATAGAACACCTCGGCGATCGTCATGGTCGTCTTCGCGATCACGACGGAAGCGGCCCCCTCTGCTATGGGAACGTCGTACCGTTTGAGCAGAAAGGCTTTCACCGGTTCGCCCCCCAGGTAGGCCGGAGTGGTCATATTCACCACCTCGCCGGCGGTCCGAATCGTCAGCAGTCGCCAAAACGGAACCCCTTGCGCCGCTCGTCCCAACACCACTTTCCACCCATAGGCTTCAATGGAATACATGATGGTAGAGGGGAGTAGGATGCCGAGCAACGCTATTGGACCGAGTCTTGTAGCAGCCGCGTAGATATTGGCGGGGCCGATATGCCAGACAAGAAGGCTCAGAACGATGAGGCCAAGAGCGAGTAGGATATAGCGTAACACGTTAGTCAGACGGCCAATGCGACATTTATGGTCGAAGGGATGAGACTGCAGATGGACGGATGAGCCATGCTACGGTGCCGGCAAACAGCCATGTGCCGACTACCGCAAAGAGCAGAAACCAATAGAGTTGATCGAACAGCGCAAAGCCCAGTAAGGCTGCTGAGAAATCACGGCTGGCGACATTTTTCAACAGGACATCCGCCCAGGCTGCATGGGCAGGGGTTCTCCAGCCACTCGCTGCTTTGATCTTGTGTGCCTTTTCGGCAAGTACGAGCGAGAGGCCGTTGCCGAACACGGCGGCGACGCCTAGCGCGAGAGGAACCCAGTCGTCCGTTTGTCCCATGTGGGTCGTGTAGAGTCCCACGGCGATGCCAGCAAAAATCGCCATATGCACGATGTTGTCCAAGACAACGTCGAGCCAAGCACCAAAGGGCGACTCGGTAAAGGTCAATCGCGCGACTTCACCGTCGCAGCAATCAATGACGGCTGCCAATTGAAACAAGAGGGCTGCCACAATACCGACGCTGTACGTACCCATCCCAAACCCAGCTGCAGCAACCAGACCGATTAATCCGGCGAGGACCGTGATGGAATTAGGCGACAACCCCATGGCGAGAAACAGGCGCGTGAACCAGCGAGAGATCTTGCGATTGAAATAGCGATCGACGAACCCTTCAAATTCCCCCTTGAGCGAACTGAACAACTTCTTTTCGGCTGATTGGACGTCAGCCAGAGTTCGGACCGGTTGATACCAATTACCCCGTTTGTCTTCAGACGAGACGACACGTACTCGACCATCCACAACAGCCTGCTCAAGCCACTGCGGGATCGGAGAGGTCCCCTTCTCACTTGTCGGTTGATCGGCGATGCTCATCAAGCTTGCCGGCACGACCACCAGATCAGCGACACGCAAGACTGGATCGTTGAAACGGAGGGGTGCGAAGTTGGCCGGGCGACCGGACTGGACTTTCGATCGCATACACTGCACCAGGAGCTGATCGACCTGCTCCGGTGGGGCTTGAGAGACCACGATGGCTTGACCGTCCTGCACATCTCGCCGCAACCGTTCGATCAACCCGCGAGAGAACACGCTATTGACGCTCGCGACCAACGCAAAGCCATGCACTTCGGCTGCCAAGGCTTCCCATGTCCGTGGATCGTCGAGAGGAAATTCACGGATCGGCATCCACCGGACGGGAATCGTGACGCGCGGCCCTTTGCCGAGCGCCTGTTTCAGCTGTTCCTCCTCAGAACCGGAAAGGACGATTAACTGACGAATCCCCGCCCGCTGCAACGTGAGCACGGTCCGTTGAAAGAGCCCGATCCCTACGATGCTCGTCAGGGGTCCCACGTCGCGGACCTGTTGCCCGATCGGACCGCCGAATACCCCGACAGATGGCAGCAGAATCGCCGTCGCCAGTCCTTGGATCTCGACTCTCCTCTGAAGGATGCTCCTACTCATGGTTTCATAGACAACGATGCGCGATCACCAGTGCTCCCTTGCCCAGGTCTCCTCTCTCTTCTATCGGACACCCTCCCATGGTAAAGACTTTCTCATAATCTTGGCAAAACTTCCAATTCAGCTTTTCTTATGTCTTCGATGAAGTCGATCTCGGTCCAGGGCAACCCTCCGATCCGTTCATGACCGACCTGCACGTCCTGGAAATACTGCCGCAGCGCGTCCTCATACTCCATATCCCATGAGCCTCTGTCGATGTAGCCATGGAGCGAGGATACGACGTGAGGTGCGTCGGCCTGTCGAACTCGAAGAAATCCAACCCCTTCACCGGCGTAGTCATACTGCTCCGGCAAGTTCTTTGTCAGCGCAATAACTCGCCCTCCCGCCACGACCACCATGCATTCTTCTCCGGTCTGCTTCACCGTCTCATCCATCAACAACGCATTCTCAGAGGACGATGACACCAGACGTCGCAGGATTTCCGGATGGAACAGCACGTCGGCATCCATCACGATGGTGTCGTCGTCGAGCGCGGTTCGTGCGATCCACAACGAGGAAATACTGCCCCTGTGAAACTGCTCATTGACCAGAAACGTAACGTTGACGCCACAGGCATCCTGTTCGACCGCCGCACGAATCATCTCCTGCTTGTACCCGACGACGATCTCCGCCCGACGAATGCCGACGGAAACCAGCGACTCTAAGTAGCGGCGCAGGAGTGACCGTCCGCCGATCTCGATGAGGCATTTCGGGCGATGTTGGGTCACCTCCCACAGGCGCTTTCCCACTCCCGCTGCAAGGATGATCGCCTTCATGCCGATTTGCACACGTGTTCGAAGGCGTCGAGAAACCCGACAAATTGTGCTTCAGACAATGCCCCCATATTGGCCACGCGGAAAATTTTGTTTTCCAGGTTGCCTTGACCGGCATAAATGACATAGCCCTGCTGCTTCAGCCGATCATGCAACGCGTCGTAAGCAACGCCATCCGGCAGGTGATAGGCCGTGATGGTATTCGATTGGCGGTCCGTCGGGAGCAGGGCCTTCACACCGAGCTTGGCCATTCGTTCACGGATTAGGGTTGCCATCTTCTTGTACCGTTGGATGCGATTGGTCACGCCTTCTTCGAGGAGTTCGTTGAGTGCTTCGTCGAAGGCATAGTAGACCTGCACCGCAGGCGTGAAGGGAATCATGCCTCGCCCCTCGTCGTTGATGTAATGGGTCAGATGGAGATACCATGAGCGCTTCGGGTACAAGCGCATTTTTTCGACGAACCCCTTCCGCACCAGCACGAACGAGACGCCTGGAAAGCCCTGAATACACTTTCCTGCCGTCCCCACGATCATATAGATGTGCGACCGTGCAATGTCGATGGTCTCGCCCGCCAGCGCACTGACGGCATCGAGCACAAAGACCCGATTCTGATTATCGACGACTTCGGCAATCTCGTGGACAGGATTGAGAAGCCCGGTGGTGGTCTCATGGTGCACCATGCCGACGGCGTGCACTTCCTGATGCTGACGCAGGGAAAGTAGCAACTTTTCCGGATCGGGCCGAGCCGTCCATTCATACTTCAACTCGTTCACCCCCAGGCGATGGAGGCCCACGATTTGGGACATCCGTTCACCATAGACGCCGTTGTTGAGGATGAGCATACGGCGGCCGTGAGGGAGCGACGACATCAAGGCGGCTTCGACGGCAGCCGTCCCTGATCCGGTCATCACGACCGCGACATAGTCCGATTCAGCTTCGGGGACAAAGGCCTTGAGCAGTTTGGCTTGGATGCGGTGAAGCAGTTCGGAGAATTCATCCTCTCGATGACAGATGTCAGGTTTCAGCAGTGCCTGCCGTACCCGTTCGGACACGTTTACCGGCCCGGGATTCAGAAGAACCACGCTTCTCTCCGTTATTCGTCAACTATTCGTCAACCGTGAATCGTCAATGGCAAAAGTACGGATTGTCCTTCCCACACCAAATAGCGATTCACGAATAACGTTTCACGAGTCATGTCAGACGATCGCTTTCATGAACCGGCGAGTGATGTCCGGCGGATCGTGCAGAACACGGCCGGCATCTTCCACGAATTCGTTTACCTTGATGAGCAACATGCTTGGCCCATCCTTTTTCAGCATGTCCTTGAACTCATAGACGAGATCATCGCGATCAAGTACTCGTTCCACATTCACGTAGCCTGCGGCCTTCGCCACTTTCTCCAGCGGCACCACGTTGGAGATCGTGGGCTGGTTCCCGGTCGTTCCGTACACTTCGTTATCGAATACGACGTGAATGAAGTTTTTCGGTTTCAACGCGCCGACCGTTGCGAGAGTGCCCATTCCCATTAAGACATTCCCATCGCCATCGAAGGTAATCACCCGTTTATTCGGTTTCGCGAGTGCGACACCGAGGGCAATCGCCGGAGCATTTCCCATGGAGCCGATCATGTAGAAATGAGTGGGCCGATCCACGATCTTGTGTGCCTCGCGCGAGGGAAACCCGTTGCAGATAATGACGGGCTGATCGGTCAGTAGCTCCAGTAAGGCCGCCATAGCCTGCGCTCGGCTGATCAATGTGCCTTGCTCGGGCCTCATCTCACCACCTCATCGCACGGTAGGCGCCAACCGAGAATCGTTGGCGCTGATGACCACACAATCGTTCGATTGACGACCGGCCATCGATGCATGACCCGTCCACGTTCACGGATGCAACCCCTTCACGACCCCTTTAGTGATGAGCAGCGCGACCGGAATCTGTTGCTGCATGAAGGTCTGAGCCACCCACCTGAAATCGTCGACGGCCGTTTTTTCAGTCAAGGTACGGTGCGGAATTTTGACGGTATCGAGCAATTGAGGCATCACTTCCCCCATCACCAGATGTTCTGGAGCGTCCTTTCCCTCTTGACCTCGCCATGAAACAATCAGGATGCAGGGTTGCTTATAAATCATATTCAGAGACATGAGCGTATTGAGAGAGGTACCGAGTCCTGAATTCTGCATGAGCACGGCGGGCGTTTTCCCGGCCATGTAAGCGCCGGCAGCCATACCGACCGCTTCATCCTCCCGGACCGCAGGAGTGTACAACCGACGGTTCATGAGCTCCGCAATGACCCCGCCCAGAATTGAATCCGGTACGCCGGTGAAAAAATTGACCCCCATGTCCTGCATGGCTTGTACGAATACGTCGCTTTCAATCATTTGGAAGTTTCCACCCGGAGTAGTACTGATACAGGCCTGCGAAAACCGGCGCATTATAAGATACGCCCTGCTAAGTTCTCAAGAACGATCCTCGGTTGAGTTGAATTCCCTTGCAAGTTAGTGTTGGTGCCACTACGGTTGTTGTCTGATCCGCTTCCAGAGATGAAAAATCTCTTCCGATCAGCATCCCTTACTTGGCCGTTGGTCCTGATCGTCACGATCGTGATCGGTCTCGGCTCAGTATGGGCCGTTCCCATGACAAATGACCCGAAGGGATTCCACGACATTCCTTGGGGCACCTCATTATCTTCTCGCCAAGACCTGGAACCGATCCAGGCAGATCCGCATATCGTCGAATATCTCCGCAGAACAGAGCCATTGTCATTCGCAGGAACCGAGATGACCAAGATCCTCTATCTTTCGGTGGACGATCAATTCGCGCGGGTCATCATTCGGTATCAAGGGGACCACGTCCATCGGCAGGTGCTGAGCTTCTTGGAAAACCGCTTCGGTCGGCTGGAGCGCATTCCAGGGCAAATGGCGCGAGGCCTTACTCAACAATACAACTGGCGCGGGAGCGACACCGAAATCAATCTGACATATCAGGCCGGTACAGAACGTGGCTACATTTTTATCGATAGTCGCTCGCTCGCACCACGGTTCAACGACTACATCACCGATTTTGCGCAGTAGTTCGCTGAAGGCTTCATTCTGAGCAAGTCACACGATCGACGATTGCCATGCTTTGCCTATTCGACTCATGACCATCCACACTGAGCGTTCCCATCGTAAACGATCCGAACGGATTCGAAGACATTCCCAAGGGGACAATCAGGGTCTGTGTTTGGCATGGTTTTCTTTACGGAAGCGACATGACGATTTGAACATGATCTCGATCGCGGCATCGTATTTCTAAAAAATTAGATGCTGCCGGAGAAGCTCGCTGACGAGACCTCGACCACAGCCTTTTGACCCGCTATAACCAGGCTGAGAAAAAGTTTCCATTGACAAGCACCGCACGCTTTCGCATCATGTGACCCAGTATGACCAACGCCGCAAAACTCCGAGCTGCCTTAAGAAGGCCGGGTGCCCTGAAAATAGTCGGGGCCCACGATGCACTCAGCGCCCGTCTCATCGAACGTGCCGGTTTCGACGGTGTCTGGGCAAGTGGGTTCGCCATTTCGGCCTCTCTAAAATGCATCCCCGACGCCAGTTTTATCACCTCCAGCGAGCAGCTCGATGTCGAACGGAATATCGTTGAGGCCGTGAGCATCCCTGTGATCGCTGATTGCGACACCGGATATGGCAACGCCCTGAATGTCATGAGGACCGTCACCGACCGTGAGCGGGCCGGCGTGGCGGCTATTTGCATTGAAGACAACGTCTACCCCAAACGCTGTAGTTTCTACGCAGGCGTTCGCCGTGAATTGGTCCCTATCGAAGAGCACTGCGGCAAGATTCGAGCGGCGAAAGCGGCTCAGCTTTTCCCGGAGTTCATGATCATTGCTAGAACCGAGGCCCTAATCGCCGGGTGGGGACAAGAAGAAGCATTGAAACGGGCTGAGGCCTATGCAGACGCAGGCGCCGACGCAGTCCTGATCCATTCGAAATCGAAAAAGTTCGACGAGCTGAAGGCTGTGTACAAATTGTGGTCCGGGCGCGTCCCGGTGGTCGTGGTTCCTACGATTTTCGACCAAACCACCGCGGCGGAAATGGAAGAAGCAGGGGCAAAGATCATTATCTACGCCAATCAACCGGTACGGGCGGCTATTCGTGCAATGACAGACACGCTGGATCTCATCAAAAAGGACACGCGCCCCGGAGCTGCGAACGACCGAATCGTCACGCTACCAGAAGTATACGATATTGTCGGTGTCACACAAATGGAGCAAGACGAGAAACAGTTCCTGCCGGTGGGGAGCGAACGAATCACCGCGATTATCGCTGCGGCTGGGTTCGAAAAACAGCTCCTGCCTTTGATCGAGGACAAGCCGAAGTGTCTGCTCGATATTAAAGGGAAAACGATCCTCGATCGTCAGATCAGCGCACTCAACGAATGCGACATCAAAGAAATCGCTTTAGTTCGCGGGTATAAAAAAGAAGCGATCTCGCTACCCAATATCCGCTACTACGACAATGATCGTTACGAGGAAACCGGTGAGCTGGCTTCGCTTTTCTGTGCCGAAAATGAGTTAAGAGGGCGAACCGTTATTTTGTACGGCGATATTATCTTTGATACCGCGATCCTTGAAAAGTTGCTCAAGAGTCCTGCCGACATTGCTCTGGTTGTCGACCTGGCCTGGTATGATCAGGAACAGCGCAATGCTCAGCCGACCCATCTTAATCCGGATCTTGTCTCACTGGCCGCCCCACCCGGCAAAAACTATTTATCCAGGTTTGTGATGCCGGAAGGGGAACACCAGGTAGTTAAGATCGGCCAGCAGCTGCCGCGCGAAATGGAGCATGGTGAATTTATCGGCATGGCCATGTTCTCAGAGAAGGGCACTCAAGCCCTTCGCGAGTGCTACCACAGGGCCCA
The DNA here is from genome assembly GCA_011090425.1 of Nitrospira sp. LK70. GTDB lineage: Bacteria > Nitrospirota > Nitrospiria > Nitrospirales > Nitrospiraceae > Nitrospira_D. The sequence continues at coordinate 19,036 of PHGD01000073.1, forward strand.
GAAGCAGCATCAATCATCTCCGTTCCACGAGTCAGCAAACCTTGCCCAGGCATCTTTCACCGATATGCTGCAAGAACTGATTGACCAGGACTATCGCATCCAAGCCGTCCCGATTTTTAAGGGATGGATGGAAGTCGATTCCTTCGAAGAATACCAAAAAGCCTGGGCAAAGATTCGGCAGTAATTCTCTTCATCGTACGGTAAACACCCTCCTCGCCAGCATGAATATTCCTTACTTAAACGAAACGCATCTTGTCACTTCTCTTCGCTACGCTCCATTGCCGAATTGATTAGAAAAATATTCCAAACGAAGCTATGATAGCGAAACTACAATGAGTGGCCGAAAATCCTACGTGCCTTTAGATAACCGTTATGCCGAACGTGTAGCCGTCACGTGTCGAGTACGTTATGTCGGTGAAGTTCCGACACAGCCTCATCAAGGCGAAGGACTCACAAAAAACATCTCCGTTTCTGGTTGCCACGTCATCAGCGACCGCCCGGTAACGCGTGGAACATTATTGACCCTTACCATTGCGCTCCCCGATGGATTACCCCAGCTTTTATTGAAATCGGCACATGTGGTGTGGGTGTCAGGTTGTCAGTTTTCCGTCCGATTCATGGATCTGAACCGAGACCATCGGAAGCGGCTGCAATCGTTCATTTGGAAAAGCATCTCCCACCACACCGTGAGCGATCAACGAACTCGATTTCGACTCATGTAGTCCGGCCTCTGCTCCCTTCCTAATAGTCACGATCCTCTTCGTGTATGCGCTGAGAATGCTCGTCATCTTCCAAGATCTCGCATACTGCGCCCGGAACAAAGCCTCCCTTTAATCGGTTACATAACACATGGATTTATTGACAATTGTATCCATCCCGCTTTTGGCTTGGACACTACCCCTCATCTAGTGGGAAGCCAAGATTGACTCTGAGCGCTAGCCTTCATCCATACAAAATCTCCAACTAGAGGAAACGATTTTGCAGACCGGCAATGCCTGAAGCAAAACTCAGATGGACTGGTGGAAGTCTGGCAATTCGAAACAGATAGACAGCCAGGAGGTGTAGTGATGAGGCAGATGAAGCACTTAGGGCGATCAAAAACGCCTTGCTCAGCTCATGCGATTGAGCGCCGCAGAATGAGAAGGAGCTGTGTCTCTTTTGGCCTTATGTACTCAGGAATCAATGGGGACGACGTTCTCATTGGAGACGGTAGTGCTGTTGATCTATCCGAAGGTGGGTTGGGCATTCATGGAAATTGTCCTGTCAATATTGGTATGGAGTTAACCTTGTTTCTATATCTGCTGGACGAGGAGGAACCTCTGTTCGTTTCGGAAGCGACCGTCGCCTGGACGGCGGGATCTCTATTTGGTGTAGAGGTGAAGGAAGTAAGTCTTCGTGATGCTGATCGGATGCTGTCGTTTCTCCGTGCTCATTCGGTTGGTCAAGCCTAGTTGGTTTGATGGCCCGACAATAGAGGAGGCTCCGGAATTTCGGACAGTGTGATAAGTGGTAGCCTGGCTTCACCAATGCCACTGAGCGGTAGCGAACCAAAGGAGCGAGGCGATGAAACGCACGAGACGATATCACGGAGCAACCTTCAAGGCCCAGGTGGCGTTGGCCACGGTCAAAGGTGATAAGACGGCGGTGGAATTGGCCGAGCAATTTCACGTCCATCCCACCCAGATCACCGAATGGAAGCAGCAACTGCTGGCCCGGGCCGCGGACGTGTTTGGCGGGATGAAACCCCCATCGGAGGCCTCGGATCTCAAGACCCTGCACGCGAAGATTGGGCAACTGGCGCTGGAGAATGATTTTGTAGAAGGGGCGCTCAGCAAGGCCGGCTTGCTGAGCGCAACGCGATGATCGATCGCACGCATCCCTTGCCGGTTGTGCGGCAATGCCAACTCCTGAAACTGGCCCGCTTGACCGCCTCTTACCAACCGAGGCCGGTCTCCGACACGACGCTGACACTCATGCGCCGGATTGACGAGCTGCATCTACAGTATCCGTTTGCCGGAGCGCGGATGCTGCGTGATATTCTCCGGCGCGAAGGGTATGAAGTGGGACGGCGTCATGTGGCCACCCTGATGCGTCGCATGGGCATCACCGCGGTGTATCGCATGCCGCGGACCAGCCAGCGCCAT
>PHGD01000074.1 GCA_011090425.1 Nitrospira sp. LK70
ACCGTGACGACGTGGCCCTCTTGGAGGAGCGACCCAGTTCGACTGATCCGTGGCGCCTCGTGGATATCAAGCCCCACACCATGTCCGGTTCCGTGAAAATACCCCTGCATGCGGCCGTTCATCAAGCCGGTCTTGTACCCTGCCTTTTCAAATCGTGCACAGATACCTTGATGAATCTTCATTCCATCGGCGCCGTCCTTGATCTGGTCGATGGCATCTTCCTGGGCATCCTTCACAACACCGTACAACCGCTTGAGTTCCGAACTCGCCGTCCCGCGTATCACCGTACGGGACATGTCGGCAAAATAGCGACTCGTCGCTGAACGAGGGAACACATCGAAAATAATGCTGCCATGAGCCGGCAACGGTCCGCTCCCTTCATTGTGCGGATCACAGGCTTGCTCCCCACCAGCTACAATCGTATGCTGGGCCACACAGTTCTGCTCCATGAGTGTGACATTGATCAACTGCTTGACCCGTTCAGATGTCAACAGCGCTCCGTCAAACCACAGCTCCCCGTCCCGGATGGTCGCCCGTCGCAGCAGGTCATGCGCCGAGGCCACCGCATCCTCAGTGGCCCGCTGGGAGAGCTCGATAGATCGAACCTCCTCCGCGTTTTTTATGACGCGCTGTTCGTAAAAAGGATCGCGTTTTGGTTTGAGACTGTACCCCAACTCCTGTAATCGCGTGGCGTGAATGAAGGGGAAATTGGCCGGTACCAACAGGCGGCGGACTTTGAACTCGTTTAACAGGATGTGCACGATATCGACCGTCGTCGGGCTCTTGATTCCCTGTTTCTTCGCCTTCTCTTCGATTGCAGAGTAGGACAGTACTCGATCCACTGAGGATTGGGTCCTGGCGCGATCCATTTCCAGATCGCTCATGACCATCAACCGCTCACCCTTGATTTCGAGATAGATGAACGGGTCCGGCGCCACGAAGCGCGTGGCATAGTACAGGTTCGAGTCCTGCTCGCTGGCGGCGATGAATAGTGTGGCCGCCTCCGGCTGTGATAGCGTGGAGCGTTTCATGGATGCGGCAGTGAGGTCGCAGGATCGAATGGAATTCTTAGAGATGTCCAGAGTCGCACTTTAAGTGATGCTAACATGGGGGCGTAGGTCGGTCAACAAATGGAAGTTGCTCAAGAATGAAGGGTCGTCACGGCACGGCAGGAGCCGGCGACGAAGTCATATCCTTTGGTCGCACTCCGGATTCTTCATCCGGCGTCACCAAATCTATCGGCAACGTCAGAGTGTTCGTTAAGACATCGACCGCGAGTTGGGCCAACCCCGACAGACCGGACGCAAAGGACTTCACCGGCAGATAGGTCACTTCTGGATCCTCCATCGCTCCCTTCACGGTGAACATCGCCGTGGCTATCCCCTTGCGATCGCCAGCCACGATTCGTCCAAAGAGTGGAATCGTCTTGAGGAATTGTGAGTATGACCCGAACGGACTCACGGCAACGACGAGATCCAGCTGGTCGGTCGGCAAATCGTAATTCCCGGCAGCCGTAATTTTCAGAATCGGGCTGTCGATGATCAGACTTTCCGTCTGGAACATCCCATCTTGAATGGCAACGATCGCGGAAATCCTGTTGTAGGGCAGCCCCTCCTTTTCAAGATCCACCTTTCCCTGCAACACAGCCGGGAGGTTCAGCAAACTAATAATCTTCCATATCGCCCGCTCGTTCGATTTCAAGATACGACCGTTTTCCAATAACAACTCGACTTTCCCGTTTAACGAGGGATAGACCCCATGAGGATTGCGCCCATGACCGCGAAGCACGCCGCTGAAGCGAACCTCTCCTGATACATCATGTATCCGAGCATTGGTCAAGCTCACCAGGTCTTCAAATTCTACGCCGGTAGCCCGGAATGAAAGATCAAAGTCCGCCGGTGCCTTTCGGGGAAGGTGCATCACCAGCCGTCCAGCCACTTGCCCATGAGTTGACTCGGCGGAAAGACGATCGATGTCAAGCACCCCGTCCAGAATATTGATTCGCGCGGTAAGTGCGCCGACTTTCATGTGCCGGTAATGCCCCCTTGCAATGGATGCAGACATCGTAAGGTGACCGGTGGCCGCCAGAGTTTCGAGGAATTCACGGATCGGAGTCCGTTCACCCTTCGGAATGACCAAGCTCAAATCTAATTGGTTTGATTCGATCTTGCCGGTGATGATCGGTTTCGTCATCCAATTTTGAATCACAGCTTCTATGGCAACGTCGCTACCGTGAGCCTTAAACGACAGCCGCTTGAGTTCGACCTCATTGCGGGCAAACTTTACACGAGCATAGAGATCCCGTAAGTGCCCATCGATCCCTTTTGCCTGCATCAAGCCATTCGTTAACCCCATCCATCCGGCAATTTTCCACGTCCGCCAATCCGTCTCTCTTCCTTTGAGATCGAGCGAAACTTCGAAGTTGCCCGCCTCAAGCCCACCCTTAGGCATCCATTCCGGCAGACCGGCAACCGAGAATGTGCCGGTTGCCACCGCCATATCGATCATGAAACCATTCCCGAGCTGCATCGTTCCTTTCGCGGGAATGGTCAACGCGGGCAGAACCAGCTCCACGCGATGGAGCCTTAGGGTGGTGGCCTGGGGCATAACGCCCTCGAATTCCACCGTCGCGTGAGGACCGACGGGTTTTTCCATTGCTCCAACCACCACTTTTGCGCCATCCAACACAACGGACCCGCGGATATGAGGTCTCGCCGTGAGACCGGAGAACGCCATGGTCGAGCTGATCGTACCCTCGAACGCACGCTGTCCGAGCGCCGTGGCGTGGAACAGCCGCATCATCTGCGCCGCCTCACCGCTTGTGCGAATCACAAAGTCTTGGAACCGGCTTGTCCCTCCACCTGTGATGGTCCCTTGGACTTGGACATCGGTCCCACCGAGATGTGCCGTGATGTGATCAAACTGTGTGAACCCATCGGCGAAGACAACTCTTCCCTGCATCCCGGTCAAACGCTCCGGCCAATTCACATGGGTGAAACCGACTTGGCTGGCCGTAATCTCCCCACCGGCATACGTGATCCCGCCGGACTGGTTCAACGGTCCCACCAAACGAAACGTCGACTGAACTGTTCCCTCTGCATCACGAATACCGGCTAACCACTGCCCGGCTCGTTCCGCTTTCACCGTCTTTACAAAATATTCGACAAGATGCGTTGCCGCCGTCTCTCCCGTGATCTCCAGTTCCGCCCATGGACCTGCGTCGAGAAACGACACCTCCCCTTTCCCACCGGTGATATGCATCGCCCCATACATTCCGCTTACCTTGGTGATACGAACACGCCCTGTCTCGACCACCACCACGGCAGCAAGGTCCTTCGCCGCTATCCGATCACGGCCGATCAAACCTCGACCTTCGCTGAGATGGAACTCCCCGATCGTCGATAGTTGGAGGCCGGTCGTCGTTGACCCGGTGAGCGTCGCGTTCACCACTTGCACCTTGCCGTCGATCTGACGATCAACCAGCAAGGCTGGAAGCTGTCGATGGATCCAGTCAGGGGAAATGGTTTTTAGGAGCTGAGGAAGGGCAACAGGAGAACTGCTGAAGGTGACGGCAAACGTCGGCTGAGGAGTCAGAAGGCCGGACAGATTGGCCTTTCCTTTCAGCGCAATGTTGTTCAAGTGTGCGGTCATGTCGGACAGGACCATGTCATATCCGGCAACACCCGGCATGACGCGGACGGTACTTTTAAGATTTAACGCTCCTTGAAGATTCTTAGACACCGGCCTAGGTCCGAGAAAGTCGGCTGCGTCCCGTATCCTGAGGTCCGCAGCGTCGATCTGTCCCTCAAACTGAAATCCTGTGGCCGATTCCGTCGTCTCTTCGCCTGACAACGACAGCGCTGGTTCTGCTCGTTTGACGACACCATCCAGCGACAGAGCGGATAGGCCTGATTCCCCTTGTCCTTGATGATCCGCCGACAGATGCAATTCGGCGAGGTTGCGATCAGGGCGGATCAGCAACTTAAACTCGACATGCTCTAACTTGATGGACCGAATGCCGTCAGGTCTGGCAGCATCAACCACCGTGATGGTTCCGTTGACGAGCGTCGCCTCTCTGATCATGAACGTCCGTGCCATCAGCTCCATCGTTTGCTGGCCGGTATCCGCTTGCCCGTTTAACCCGTCCAGGAGATTCCAACGGCCGTTTTCGTCCCGTCGAAGAGTGAGCGTCGGCTCCTCAATCAACAACCGCTTTCCGACAATTTGTTTTTTTAAGAGCGGCAAGAGACGCAAGACCAAATTGATCCGTTTCGCCGTCAGCACCACCTGATCTGATTGAGGATCATGAATCGCGACTTCGGACAACTCCACACGAATACCAGGGAAGATGACGAACTTGACATGACGAACGTCGATTTTCCGGCCCAGACTCTCCTCGAGTTGATCGAGAACAAAGTCCTTGAGATAGTTTTGACCAGTCAGTTCCCTAGAAAACGAGAGAAATGTTCCGGCCAACACGACGAGGGCCAGTATGACGAGGAAGGCAAGCCGAAGACGGGACACAACAACCCCTTCAGATTACGCACAGGTCCTCCCGGCATCTTACCGGATCAATCGATCGAAATCTATGAACTCAGCGTTCTATAAGGGGTTTTATCTCCTCCGATTTCATGGTTCGAAGACCAATCCGTCTGAGCATCGCCATCATCACGTAAGACAAGCAGGAGCTTCCGAGGTAACCACTGTTTCATTGATATCTGGCAAGACCGAGGTCTGCTTTCCAGTTACGTGAACACTCCACAGTTGACAGCGGTCGGACTGTCGAATTACATCTTACCTATGGCTATTCATCCTTTGGCCGGTCAGCCGGCACCTGACTCAATCCTCGTGGATGTGGAAAAGCTCTTGTCCGCGTATTGGACTGAGAAACCGGACGCTTCGGTGCGAGAACAACGCGTGTCGTTCGGCACATCTGGACATCGCGGTTCTTCCTTCAAACGAAGCTTCAACGAGAACCATATCGCGGCCATCACTCAGGCCGTTTGCGAATACCGGGCTGCACAGCACACGACCGGGCCGTTGTATTTGGGAAAAGATACGCATGCACTGTCTGAGCCGGCCTTCGCGACTGCGCTTGAAATCCTCGCGGCGAATGGCGTCGATGTCATGATCGACCAGACTGATGGCTACACGCCGACACCGGTCATCTCTCATGCCATCCTCACCTACAACCGTGGCAGAACCTCCGGTCTGGCCGACGGGGTTGTCATCACGCCATCCCACAATCCGCCGGAAGACGGAGGCATCAAGTACAACCCGCCGAGCGGTGGCCCCGCCGATACACAGATCACGAAATGGATCGAGGATCGAGCCAATGCCCTTCTAGCCGCTGACCTCCAAGGAGTGAAGCGTGTTCCGATTGAACAGGCTCGACGGGCATCGACCACACATCGACACAACTACATCACTGCTTACGTGAGCGATCTGACCAACGTCGTCGACATGGATGTCATCAAGTCCGCGAAACTGAGGCTTGGGATCGACCCTCTCGGTGGGTCCGGTGTGGCCTACTGGCAACCGATTGTCGAGCGTTACGGACTCAATCTTGAGATTGTGAATCCAGCTGTCGATCCAACATTTCGCTTCATGCCCTTGGATTGGGACGGCAAGATCAGAATGGACTGCTCTTCCCCCTATGCCATGGCAAACCTGATCGCCTTAAAAGATCGTTTCGACGTGGCATTCGGGAATGATGCGGATAATGACCGACATGGAATCGTCACCCGTTCCGGCTTGATGAATCCGAACCATTACCTAGCTGTTTCGATCGCCTACCTGTTTGCTAACCGTCCTGGATGGAGTTCCGAGGCCGGGATCGGCAAGACCTTGGTCAGCAGCAGCCTCATCGACCGGGTCGCGGTCAAATTTAACCGAAAGCTGGTCGAAGTACCGGTTGGATTCAAGTGGTTTGTGAGTGGCTTGCTCGACGGGTCACTTGGATTCGGCGGTGAGGAAAGCGCTGGAGCCTCGTTCTTACGGAGGGATGGCACAGTCTGGTCCACCGATAAGGACGGCATCATCATGGATTTGCTGGCAGCCGAGATGACGGCAAAGACCGGCCGTGATCCATCGCAGTTGTACCGAGACCTCACAAACGAGCTGGGCGAGCCGGTCTACGAACGGATAGATGCATCTGCCACGCCGGAGCAGAAAGCTATTCTTTCCAAACTTTCGCCTGAGCAAGTGAACGCAACGGAGCTTGCCGGCGACAAGATCACGGCCATGCTCACCAAGGCTCCCGGCAATGGCGCAGTGATCGGTGGCTTGAAGGTTGTGACCAAGAACGGCTGGTTCGCCGCCAGGCCATCTGGGACGGAAGATGTGTACAAACTCTACGCAGAAAGCTTCAAAGGGAAAGAGCATCTGAAGAAGATTCAGGAAGAAGCTCAGGCGCTCGTCGCCACCGCATTGGCCTCTCCCACATGATCTTCATCGCCTCATGAGCAGGCAGGCCCTGCGCTGGCCCTTGCCGAAGCACGACTATTGGTCCACGCCCTTCGCCGAATCGTTGCTGCAACACCTGGACCTCCGTCCTGGTCTTCGGATTTTCGATGTCGCCTCCGGCCACGGCATTCCTGCCTTCTATCTGGCCGAGCAGGTTGGTCCCACCGGTAAAGTGCTGGCCACGGATGTGAGTGCTGGTCAGGTCGCTCGTGCGAGGGCCATTCAAGGTTCGCAATTGCCATGGCTCCGCTTCGAATGCATGGACATGCGATCTCTGCCTCCTGATCTGCAGACCTTCAATCGCGTGACAGGCAATCTCTCCGTCATGTTCTTTCGTCCTAATCGCTTTGAAGCCATCCGTGGGCTCATCGAACGGCTCAGTCCAGGCGGTCAGCTTGTCCTAACCTTTCCGTCCTATGGAACATTCGATTCACTGTGGCAACGAGTAGATCAAGCGATGCTCGGGCAGAACCTGACAGGCGAGCGGGAGCGTTTTCAAATTTACCTAAACGAACGGCCATCGGCACAGGACGGACGAACATGGCTTGAGAAACTTGATCTAGACCGAATCGAAGTCGTTGAATATCCGCTTGAAGTCGAGACTGGTCCCGGCCATGAGTTTCTCCATCACCCACTGCTTCGTGGCGGCTTTCTCGACGACGTGTACGAATGTTTTGAGGATCAGTCCCTCGCCGGCCGGTTCATGGCCGACATCGCTCAAGACATTACCCGATTCACTCCGCTGATCGCGCAACGCTGCGTGCTCTCAGGATGGAAAAAGATTTGACGTTCAGCCTGAACCGAAGATTCAGCATGGCAGGAGCTAGGACTAGCGCTGAGAGTTCTACCTGGATGCTGAGGGAAAGAGCTTGACCCGACGGAAGACTTCCGCATAGGCGCCTGCAGGAGTCGTCGCTTTGGGATCTGCGAACACGGCGCGCCAGCGATTCAATCCCAAGACTCCTTCCCCGTAGGGAATCGTGGCTACCTGACTTTTATGTTCCGCAATGGCCAGCATCTTTTTGGCCACATGAGCATCGATGCACTCGAGCCGGTCCCAGGCCGCAAGGGGGCCCCAGATCTCATAGGCCCAGAGACCGTCGGTGGGAACAATGCCCGACTCCAGCACACTTTCCCTGGCCAGCTTGCCGGCAAGCCGATGGGCCGGATGACGATCACCTTCTTCGTCCAATGTATAGATTTCGTCTGGCTGCAGACGAACCAGTAGTTCGACCAGTTTCCGTTTGACGGTTTGGGTGTCGATCTCCTCATCCGCGTCCGGTTGATCGCAAAAGACGACCTCGTGCACCCCCAACACGTGCGCGGCCCGAAGCGCCTCTTCCCCTCTTACTTCGATCATCCGTTGCTCCGTCCATGCAAAAGGATTCGACGCTCGACCGCCATCCGTGATGACCAGGGAAGTCACCAGGGCTTGTGACTCGACTAGCTTGGCGACCGTCCCACCCATCCCGATTTCCATATCGTCCGGATGGGCGCTGACGATAATAACGTGGCGATTCATGGCCGCTCTCTATGCTTAGTAGGAAGCCTGCTGCGCGGCATGATAGGAGCTGCACACCATTGGATCTGAACGAAGTGAATCAACGCCAGGCGAACGGTCCAGGCCGTCGCCGTCAACGCCGGTTCACCAGTCACTCAAACCACGCCCTACTGTAGCGGGCTCCGACAAAGAACGTCTCGACAGATGGTTGCATCCGTGCGCGAAATCATGAGGCAATCGGACTCTCACTCATCCGTCAGAATGATGTTATTGTCCTGCCGAAAGAGTCTTCTGCGTCAACCAGGTTACCGCATTTTTAAACAGGTTGAGATTTGCAGGAGACAGCAAGAGATCCAGTCGCCTGCCTGTCTTTCCACTGAGATCCTGTTCACTAAGATCAAAACCAGGTATCTTGTTCAGTCTTTCCAAAAATCCACTCAGCATTGCTCGATCATTTATCCATGGCATCGACTTCCACTCAATAAAGCGAAAGGCGATTTGGCCATCCGCCTTCACTAAGAACATCCGAGGCCCGCTCCTATCGGGGCGAAAGGTCGGTCCAAAGCGAGGGCTTGTGTTTCCACTAAATCGAACCTGTCTAAACTCGGTGACGGACCATTCATAGATAGACCGAACTAACTGCGCAATATCCTCTCCACAGTTTTTGCGAGTCTCTACCAGAAACGAATCCCAAGTCCACGTCCGATTCGCTGACATCTGCTCGGAGCGCTGTTTGATGCCCACTTGGATCATACACTCCTGAGCCTCGGGAAGCGGAATGAGCTGTTGGACATCGAGGATGACCTGCGCGTTCATTTCGTACGGCTTCAATCGGACACACCGAATGTCTAGGCCACGTTCATTCAGCCACAAGGCCGTGGTTGTGATTTCTTTGGAAAAATCCGCGGAGACAAGCACAATTCTGACTGCCTCAGCAAAGCGGCGGTCCGTCTCATCTTCCCAGCCTAAGAAGTGAAGGATTGCCTCTTTGGCCTCATCCGAAGAACCTCGCTGTCGCAAGTATTCTTCATGCGCTTCCACGGCTTGGGCAAACGTCATGGTCGAAACCATTGCGGCATAGCGGATGGCCTGAAGTTCCATGTGTCCTCCGCTATCGGTTCGCTTGAGTTCCACGACGACAAGATTGGCCTCCTTATCCAGAACAAGGAGGTCAATTCTTCGGGAAGAGTCCTCCCAGGTGCCAAACTCTTCAGCGAGAACCATTCCATCTTCGACAACGATTTCGACTTGGTCGCGCAAGAGACGTTGGAGATCTGCGCGTTCCTTGAGCTTGACCTTCTCGAACGTCACTGGCGTTAGCGAACGGATGTCGTGATTTTCGATGAGATGGAGCGTCATGGCAAAGCTAAGAGATCCGGTAGCTTGTAGTGGAATACCCTCGTCGAAGACTACCAGGTTTCTATAGGCTGTAAACTTTTAGCGGCTATCGCACCGCTCGTGCGTTCGAAATTTACCGCTGCCTAAGTCTCGGGCCAAGCGGATATACGATTACGCCTTCGACCGAACCTCGACGCGGCATGCAGCTCGCGTTGCGCGGAAATGAAACCCTGAGGGGAGGCGTAAGCCTGAACAGCGGCGATGCGGCTTGTGCCCCTGGCCGCTCACTCTCATTCGACCAAACGAGAACAGGTACCCGCCACCCCCAAGGCGGAGGAGCCAGTCGCCCGAATCACCTACGCTTCACGTCATCATACATCCGCATTCATGCACCGGGTACAAGCCGGACCTGTTTACTGAGGGCCTTATTGCCGGTACCCATGCTGCCATCGAAGAAGGCCACGAGTAGGTCAGATCGCCTGCGAACGTTGTCGCCGACCAAGAAGTGGCCGACTGGACGCGAACATCATCTACCCATTTCAGCGAGGATCCTCCGCATGGCGCCGTTGCTTGACCCGTTAGCGAATCTTGATAGAATGCGCTCAACCCCACCGGCACAATCGGAACAAGGAGATGGTCTGATGAAAACGCTTGCGGGCACGGTGCACCAGGGACGGGTGGAGTTGGACGAGAAGACCGAGCTCGTTGAAGGTCAGACAGTCATCGTCGTCGTTCCCGAAAACCAGGAGGCGCATCTTCCCGCTGAGGCTATGAAGGTGTTGGTACGGCTCGATGCCTTCCGAAGCGAGGTCGGGCCTGTCGGCTGCGCCACTCGCGACCTCGTTCGCCAGGGTAGACGCAATGACCAGTGACTATGTTGTGGACGGATCGGTGGCGTTGAAATGGCTGATCGATGACGAGGCCGATATTCCCCGCGCCCGGACGATACTCTCCGACATCCTATCCGGCAATGCCCGACTCCTCATTCCCCCGCACTACATCAGCGAGGTCGGAAACGACCTGATCATGGCCGCGCGACGCAAACGTATTGCCGTCCATCGCCTCGCGGAGGCATGGACAGATTTTCTGTCTATTCCACGCGTGGAGATCCCGTGGCATGCGCTCCTCGGCACAAAGACCTTCGATCTCGCCCGCGAATCCTCGCTTACGTACTACGATGCCGCGTATGTGGCCTTGGCGGCCATGCAGAACGCCGACTTCATGACCGCCGATGGCCAGGCAGCAGAGACAGCCCAGCGAATGAACCTGCGCGTGACTCTCTTGAGATAAGTCTCTACACTGGGACGACGGTGGCGGCGGAGCAGGGAACATCGCCCCCTACCTCCCAAATGATCAAATCACCCAAATCACCTACACTTCATGTTCCCTCGCCTCGCGGAGAAGCCGAGGGCCTCGCATGCCTCGCAAAGTCGGCGATGCGCGCGAAGCGGGCTTCACATCTTCTCAATACACATCCGCATTGTTGCCACCACGTACACACCAGATCTGGGCACTGTTGGTCTTAGTGCCAGCGGTCACGTTGCCATTGGGAAAGAACACGGTCCACGCAGTGTTCGGAGCACCGGCAAGTGTCGTAGCTGACCAATATTCAGCCGACTGGACGTTGGTAAAGGGATGGCCCGGCGGTAAGGCAGGTCCGGGACTGGGCACAGAAGGATCGACCAAACTATTCAGCTCGTGCACAGAAGGGAACCGCCAGCCCTTCCGCCCGCCGGTCGTGCGGTTGGCACATTCGAGCCTCGCCTCTAACTAATTATTCGTCGTGGTCGCGGGGATTGCTCCCACACCAGCCCGGTCTCCTTGTCCAGCACCGCCGCATTGGCGAAGGATGCCAGCACGGCAACCCGCTGCCCCGCCGGCAGGTTCTTGTTCCATGCCTGCGTCACACCCGACAAGTCCGTCTGTGCTCCTTGCACGATCGCCGTATCGTCGCTGGAACCGCAGCGTGCGATCAAGAGTCCTCCGTGCATCCTTCTCATACCATTCGGAAGCAAGCTTGTTGGCAATTGCCCGCTTCTAGCGTAGAATTCGCACATCGGCCATCGTCAATTCATTGTTCATGTTGCTCCCATGACACCGCTTGATCCCACATTACTAACGCCGTTCGCACGCAAATACATCTGGTGGATCACACCGGAGGAAGCCGTTACCATGCCCGAGCGGGTCGTCGCCCAAGTCATGAACATCGGCGATTACGACGACATTCAGACACTGGCCACGCTCGTGGGCGACGATTATCTCCGCGCTGTGCTGCGTCAGGCCGAAATCGGTCAGTTCACGCCTCGCTCGTGGGTCTATTGGCACTACCGGCTCGGACTTGCCGCGCCGGACCAGGTTCCGCCCATGCCTGAGCGAATCCTCGCATGATCCGAACCTTCACTCCTCGTCTCAACATCCTCCCGCCTGCACAACGGCAGGTATGGCCGGTACTCAGCCATGCTTCCCAATTGGGTTTTGTGCTGTACGGCGGCACCGCCATTGCCTTACGGCTCGCTCATCGTCCCTCCCTCGACTTTGACTTTTTTACAGATCGCACCTTGAACAAGGGCGAGTTGTACGCAGCCTTTCCCTTCCTGCACCAGTCCACCTTGCTTCAAGAGACACCCGATACCATCACGGTCCTGTATCCAGTCTCACAAACTGAACCGCGCGTCAAATTATCTTTCTTTGGATCGCTGACTTTTGGACGGATTGGTGAACCCGAGCTGACGAGTGATGGCATCGCACAGGTAGCCGGACTGGACGACCTCATGGGGACGAAGCTTAAAGTGATCTTGCAACGGATCGAAGCCAAAGACTACCAGGACATAGCAGCGATGATTCGCGCAGGCGTCGGCCTCTCACGAGGACTTGCGGGCGCCAGAGCCTTGTATGGACCCGCCTTTCAACCAAGCGAAAGCCTGAAGGCCCTGGTGTATTTCGAAGGCGGCGATCTCCATCGCCTTACCTCGGATGAGCGGACTCTCCTCATCGAAGCCGCCGCCTTGGTCCGCACCCTACCGGACGTGGAGATTCGAGCCCATGCTCTGGCCCTGCCTCGTAGTTGGTGACGCCCGTCGCCCTGGCACTCATCGCGAGGCCGATGAATTGGACGACCCGCTCACCACATAGAGCGGCGGCGGCGTTCCGTCCTTGGGCGCGCCCCAATAAATCGTCTGGTGAGGAAAAGGCATCTCGATACCCTTGGCATCGAAGGTGTTCTTGATCCGGCGATTCATCTCGCGGCCGATCCGCCATTGCTGAATCGGTTTGGTTTTGATCCGGCATTTGATGATGACGGCGGAATCGGCAAACTGATCGACTCCCGACATCTCCAGCGGCTCCAAGATGTCGCCGGCAAATTCCGGATCTTCCCGCAGCCCTTCAGCGATAGTTTGCAACAAGGCCATGACCTCATCGACGTTTTCCCGGTAGGCGATGCCGATATTGAAGACATAATAGGAATAGAGTTGGGTCATGTTCTTCACCGTATTGATGTTGCCGTTCGGAATGACATGAATGCTTCCGGCCTCATCGCGCAGCACGATGGTCCTCAGCTTCACTTGTTCCACCAAGCCGCTCACACCGGCAATTTCCACCACGTCGCCGACCCGGATTGAGTCCTCGAGAAGAATGAAGAATCCCGAGATCACATCCTTGACGAGACTTTGGGCGCCGAAACCAATGGCCAGGCCGCCCAGCCCAGCCGCAGCCAGCAGGGGTTTCAAATCCACTCCGACCTCCGAGAGCACCATCATCCCCCCGACTCCAAGAATGACGACGCGGGCGAGATCCCGGATGACCTGAGTCAGCGTATCGGCCCGTTTCAATTCCATCGGCCCGAAGAGCCGTCCTTCATAGAGACGACGAAACCGCTCCACCACCCGCTGAAGGAGCGAAAATAAGACGAGCATCCCAACCGTGATCAAAATAATCCGTAGGCCTGACGAAGAAATCCATTCGAACGAACGATCCACGAATCGGTTGAAATAGGTTTCGATCATGCACACCTCCCATTGCTCGTTGAGCGTTTCAACGGTCGGAACGCCAGAATTCTGCCGTAGTAGTTGTCCGTCGTTCGTCACTCCTATCTATCGTACATGGTTACCGATGGCATCGCCTGATCCCACGTCACTGACGCCCTTTGCACGCAAATACCTCTGGTGGATGCCGCCGACCGTACTTTGTTCGCCCCTTATGGTTCTGAGAAAAGAACATTCTTTTTTGGTCGTGAAGCCGGTTCCGCTGGTGTTTGTTGAGGCAGGCCTGCTTGAAGTCCTAAGGCAGTGACACGCACACGAATATGGTTGGCTTAAGGCTCGACCTGGGGAATGTTTTTCTCAACCTGGCTTTATCAAGAATGGAGCCGACCTTCCCAGTACCCAGGCCGACGCTGAAGATGCATGAGCGCGACTATGACGACTTCATCAGCCGCAACCGAGTACAGAATCCCAAACGGAAACCTCTTCAGAAGCCGCCGTCTGAGCTTCTTCTTCACTCTTGGTGCGGCTTCAGGATGGACCAGAATGGCGGCTACCGTCCTTTCGACCTCATTGAGAAATTCTGATCCAAGTCCGACGGATTGTTGTTCGTAGTACTGAGCTGCGGCAATCATTTCGTCCTCAGCAGGAGGAAGAAAAATAGCCGCGATCATCTAAGCTTGGATCTTGCTTGGCGAAAAACTTGCTCGGCGGGCCTGCCTGCTAACTTCCCTTGTCGGTATGCCTGGTAACGACGTTCGGCTTCCTCTAGCCAGACTGCTTCAGCGTCCATCTCTTCTCCCGGATCGATGCTTGCGATGAGATGATGCGCCAAGGCGGCACGATCCTTCTTCGATAGACGATTCGCCTCTTGTTCTAATTCGGCGACAGATTTTGGCATGGCACTTACCCCCTGAAGTGACACCACGACTTTACGGCGATCCCATGCCATTTGCAACGGCTTCAACAGAGGAAGACAATGCCGACTAGCTGCTTGAAACCTGCTGTTCCGCGTGATAGGAGCTGCGGACGAGAGGACCGGATTCCACGTGGGTGAAGCCCATGGCGAAGCCTTCCTCTTTCAGCAGCGCAAATTCGGAAGGGTCGTAGAACCGTGCGACGGGCAGATGGTCTCTCGTCGGTTGGAGATATTGGCCGATGGTCATGATATCGCAATCGACCGCTCGGAGATCGCGCATGACTTCGCGCGCTTCGTCGAGAGTCTCCCCCATCCCTACAATCAAACCGGACTTTGTCTTCATCCCCTGTTGCTTGGCCTTCGCAAGGAGTTCAATCGATCGTTGATACTTCCCTTGGGGTCTGATCGAAGGGAAAAGCCGCCTGACGGTTTCTATGTTGTGATTCAGGATCTCCGGCTTCTCGGCACAGACAGTCGCGAGCGCCTCCTCGTTGCCTTCAAAATCCGGTATCAGCACTTCGATCGTGCAGGCTGGATTCAGTCGCCTGGTCTGCCTGATTGTTTCCGCAAAGACCCAGGCTCCACCATCCGGCAATTCATCGCGATTCACGGAGGTGATCACGGCATGGCGCAGGTTGAGGGCTTGGATTGCTTCTGCCACACGACCGGGCTCGTCCTTATCCAACGAGCGCGGTCGTCCTGTCTCCACTGAACAGTAGTGACAGCGTCTGGTGCAGATATCGCCCAGAATGAGGAAGGTGGCAGTACGGGCATTCCAACATTCCCACCGGTTCGGGCAACCTGCCTCCTCGCAGATCGTATGGAGCTTGAGTCGCTCCATGGTCTGCTGGACATCGAGATAATCCGGGCCGGTCCTGGCCTGGACCTTAAACCACGATGGAAGACGAGGTCGGCTGACGGGGGAAGGGTCAGGGCCAGTAACTGAAGCGGACCGAAAACGATCCAAAGGAATAAAGCTCATCGCGCTATCCCTTCACGGAGCCCGACGTCAACCAGCTCTTTATTTTATCAAAGAAACCAGATGGGACTGGCACAGCTTCCGGCGGATCAGGATACTCCACCCAAAGTTCCCGCGATCCGAGATAGACACCATCGCGAAAACTCATTTGAGTTTTCAGCTGCCGGTAGCCTCGGGCCTGTAAGGTCTGGATCAAACTGCTGAGTGCGTCGTCCTGGGTCTGATATATCTCCGTCGCAACGCAGACTGTCTCATACCGTAAAACAGCTCGATAGCCTTCCTCTGCTCGTCCAAACTCGACCGGCCTGCTAAATCCCCGCTCCCGGTCGTCCAATCCAGCGAGCTGGTGTTTGTCGAGCCCGCCCTGATCCATCGCTCATTCTAACGCTCGGAAGACGGCGACCAAGTCGCTCAACGCGATGGTCTTGTTCTTGAGTACTGCCCGCTCAGCTTGAATC
The DNA here is from genome assembly GCA_011090425.1 of Nitrospira sp. LK70. Taxonomy (GTDB): domain Bacteria; phylum Nitrospirota; class Nitrospiria; order Nitrospirales; family Nitrospiraceae; genus Nitrospira_D. Next base: position 15,641 of record PHGD01000074.1, read on the forward strand.
GCCTCGCGGGTCTTGGCATCCATCGCACCGGATTTTAGGCAAGAGGCACCGAGCTTCAGGATTCGGTCACACTCCTCGGTAAGCTTATGTTGGACAACCGGATTGACCGACAGGATCTCCATGAGCTGCCGTCGCGTTTCCTCAAGGTGCCCTTGGAGTTCGGAGTCCGGGTAACTCTTCCGAGCCGCCTCATCGAAACACCGATCAAGATACTGGGCCAGAAAGACATAGAGACGCACGAGCGCCGCCGCAATATCGGTTTGATCGTTGGCAGAAACAGACATGTGTCACCTCAAGTTAGAGTGAATGGCTGATGGTGTATCGCAAAGCCTCCGAATCCTACCCTCTCTGAGTCACAACGCAAATATTGTATGCTGTTCGTCCTTTGGTGCGAGCAACACTCATTGTTCAAGTAATACCTTCACATCGTCGCCTTCGATCTTCACCTGATACGCCTCTACCTTTGCGGATGGATTGTTGATGCAAGCCCCAGTGATCACATTGTATCGCCACCCGTGCCAGGGACAGGTGACAATGTTGCCTTCCAACTCTCCCTCTCCCAACGGCCCCTCTCGATGGCAACAGGTATTGTTGATCGCATGAATCGTCCCGTCCACGTTAAATAGGGCCAGCGTCTTTCCGTTCGCTTCTGCCACAATGCCGTGCCCCGGCTTAATGTCCACTAGCGCTGCTACCCGTACAAACTCCGACATGCTACCTCCAAAATCATACCTGTCAATTGCTGCTGAACGGCTGCTTGATCTTCTTGAGCAAACTATCGATGGACTGTCCGGCTTTCCCAGTCCCACCCAGCTCTTCCATGATTTTCTTTGCGATCCCCCGAAACGCCTCGGCCTGAGGAGATGCCGGATCAGAGACGACGATCGGATGACCGGTATCTCCCCCATCTCGAATGGCTGGATCGATCGGGATCCGTCCGAGGAACGGCACCGCGAGCTTGGCCGCCGCTCGCTCCCCTCCTCCATGCGAAAAGATCTCCGTCCGCTCACCGCAGTGACCACAGACAAAGTAGCTCATGTTTTCCACGATCCCGAGGAGCGGAACATTCACTTTCTGGAACATCGCCATACCCTTACGAACGTCGTAGAGCGCGACTTCTTGCGGCGTGGTCACGGTAATAGCCCCGGCTAACGGAACCATCTGTGACAAAGAAAGCTGCACGTCACCGGTACCAGGAGGCAAGTCGATGAGTAAATAATCCAGGTCCCCCCAGAGTACATCGCGGAAGAACGCTTGCAGATACTGGTGGACCATCGGGCCGCGCCAAACCAGCGGGGCTTCTTCCGGCACGAGAAACGCCATGGAAATCAGCTTCACCCCGTAATTCTCGACCGGAACAATCTTGCCGTCTTTCTGTTCCGGTCCGGCCGTACTCCCCATCATCATGGGAATATTAGGGCCGTAAAGGTCGGCGTCCAACAGCCCTACCTTGGCACCGGCCACGGCCAACGCACAAGCCAAGTTCGCCGCAACGGTTGATTTTCCGACTCCACCTTTTCCGCTGCTCACCGCGATGACCTGCTTCACGCCGGGGATCAAATTATCTTTTACCTGGGGCTGCTGTGCCCCATGACCATGTTCGTCAGCCATATCGATATCTCCTACTCTGATTCCGACCGACCCGCGTCATAGAGCACGCCTGTCTTCGATCTAAGTCCGTATTTAATCTGACTCCAGCATCATAAGCGATGATCGACGCGAAATGATATGGGTCGGTCGGGCCATTATCCATGTAGCCTACTGGGGAAGCAAAGGACGAGGTATACTGTGTCAGGAGCATACATGACGACGGTACCCTCTTCGCTTGAGCCAGCCATTCTTCGTATCGGTGAACAACTTGCCCGGCTCTCCGCCGGCCTTTCCCCCTCGATCTTTGATAGCCGCTGGTGGTCTCATTCGGCGATCAACCTGGCGATGAAGGATGCATCGTTTAAGACCAGGTTGTTCCACTTCATCGATGTCCTTCCGGTCATTCAGGACGATCAACGAGTCGTCTCGCTGGCCGAAGAATATTTCGGCCGCGAGAGCAACGAGTTGTTCGGACTTCAGTGGGGATTGAAGGCACTGGCTTCAACAAGCATGGGAGCCCGTCTCACAGGCAAATCGATCAGGAAACAGATCGAACAGATGGCCAAGACCTTCATCGCCGGAGCCTCGATCGAAGAGGCATTACCGGTCCTGTCCCAGTTATGGAAAGACGGACGAGCCTGGTCTGTCGATCTGCTGGGAGAAGCGACGATCAGCGAGCGGGAGGCCGACCACTATCGTGATCAGTGCCTGAATGCGTTGAACGAACTCGGTCAGGCCACCAACACTTGGCCTTCCACGCCGCTGCTCCAACAAGACCACTTGGGACCGATCCCACCAGTGCAGCTGTCGCTCAAAATTTCGGCTCTCTCATCTCGTTTGGACCCGATCGATCCCGATGGAAGTTACGAATCGATCGCCGCGCGTCTCCGTCCGCTGGTGGATCTGGCACAGTCGCTGCCGGCCGGGTTGATTTTCGATATGGAGCAAGCGGAGACGAAAGACCTGATCCTGAATATTTTCAAGCGACTCTTCGCAGAGCCGGCCTATCGATCCTATCCCTATGCCGGACTCGCGCTGCAGGCCTATCACCGAGAAACCGAACGGGATGTCCAAGATCTCGTGGCCTGGGTGCGAACACGTGGTACACCGATCACGATTCGACTGGTCAAAGGTGCTTACTGGGATTCAGACACGGTCCGATATCGGCAAGCAGGCTGGCCGCTTCCGCTTTTTGAGCAGAAGGCGGAAACCGATATGCAGTACGAGCGATTGATTCCGCTGCTGTTTGACCATGCCGATCTCATCCGTCCCGCGTTCGGCACGCACAATCTTCGCACGTTGGCTGCCATCGAAGCCCATGCGGAATCGCGTGGGCTGACGCCTGACACGCGCGAATACCAAATGATCTTCGGTATGGCGGAGCCTTTCCAACAAGCTTTGGTGAAACTGGGGCGTCGGGTACGTTTGTACACACCCGTGGGTCAACTGCTCCCCGGCATGGCCTATCTGGTACGGCGGCTCTTGGAAAATACATCAAACGAATCGTTCCTCCAAAAAGAGTACGTCGAGTCACAACCATTGGCCCGGCTTCTCGTTCCACCAACAACGTCGGCGCAATTCCAACCCACAACAACGAACGGCAAGAAGCTTTTCAGCAATGAACCACATAGCGACTTTTCACGGGCAGAGGTTCGGAAGGCCATGCGAGCGAGTATTGGATCGGTTCAATCTCAGCTGGGTCGAGAATGGCGCGGTGGAGCACCCGGCATCAGACTGACCGGTCCATGGCTGGAATCCCGTAACCCTTGTAGACCGCATGAGGTCGTGGCCAAGGTGCAAAGCGCAGCGCTGTCCGACCTGAACCACATCATCGAACAGGCAGTCAAACAGTCGGACCCTTGGCGGTGGAAGGCTCCGGAAGGGCGATCTGAAATGCTGCGTCATGCAGCGTCGGAAATGTCTCGTCGCCGGTACGAGCTCGCGGCTTGGGAGATTTTTGAGGTCGGCAAACCCTGGCGTGAGGCCGATGCCGATGTGACGGAAGCGATCGACTTTCTCCGCTACTATGCCGATGAGATGGATCGTCTGGCTCGGCCGATGCGATTAGGCAACCGTCCGGGGGAACTCAACCAGCTTGTCTATGAACCGCGCGGCGTAACGGTCGTCATCTCGCCATGGAATTTTCCGCTCGCCATCCCCACCGGAATGGTATCAGCGGCTCTCGTGACCGGGAATCCTGTCCTGTTCAAACCGTCGGAACGCTCGCCCATCTTAGGGACTTTGCTCACTGACATCTTGATCCAAGCCGGTGTACCGGCTGGTTGTGTGACCTGTCTCCCAGGCGGACCAGAGATCGGCCAAGCGCTCGTCACGCATCCCCATGTCGTGACCATCGCGTTTACCGGATCGAGGACCGTGGGGCTCCGCATTTTGGCCGAGGCATCGCACGAGCGCCCAGGACAGCCTATGGTCAAGCGGGTGATCGCCGAGATGGGAGGGAAGAATGCCATCATCATCGATGAGACGGCCGACCTGGACGAAGCGATCACCGGAGTCGTTGCATCCTTCACCGGCTACGCGGGACAGAAGTGCTCGGCTTGCTCACGAGCCATCGTCCATCGCACCGTCTACGATACCTTCGTGTCCCGCCTCCGCGAGGCAGTGCTGAGCTTGGAGGTCGGCGATCCCATGCACCCGTCCACCAAAGTAGGACCGGTGATCGATGCCCGAGCCAAGGCGAGTATAGAACGCTATCTGTCACTCGGTCTCGAAGAAGGTCGACTCCTCGTACAGTACCCCATGGATCAAACCGGATATTTCGTCGGACCGACGGTGTTTGTCGACATCCAACCGCATCACCGTCTGGCACAGGAGGAAATCTTTGGGCCGGTCTTAGCCGTGATGAAAGCGGAGAGCATGGCCGACGCAATTCGCATCGCGAACGGGACCGACTATGCATTGACCGGCGGGGTCTATGCCAGAAGCCCGGTCACTCTTGCCAAGGCACGGGAGGAATTCGACGTGGGCAATCTCTACTTGAACCGACCGATCACCGGCGCCCTCGTTTCCCGGCAACCCTTCGGTGGGCACCGATTCTCAGGGGTAGGCACGAAAACGGGCGGGGAAGACTATCTGACCCAGTTCATGATCGCCAAAGTCATCAGTGAGAACACCCTTCGCCGTGGGTTCGAATCGACTCAGTGAGGCCTTCGCGGGTTTGACCTCGTACGCTTCCAGTTCTTCCGTGACCTCCGTGACGACGCCGCGGTCTTCCTTGATGGCTGATAATTCCTGCCGTTCGGTATATTTCACGAGACCGACCCCCTTGGCGAACCAGGCCGTCATCACATCGATTCCTGAGACGGTGCGACGGCTTCCTGACAAGTGGATCTTCATGTTCATCCGCGATTCCACTTTGATGGCATCCTGAAACGTACCGGCCGGGACGGTGATGGTTTCTCGACCAACCACTTTACTCCAGCCCTGGGTATCGACCTTTTCATCCGTCTGGTCACGATCCATATCGTTGCCGAAATCAACCCCCATTCGGTCAAACTGCTGGAAGGAGGATGGAATTCTCAACGGAAATCTAAAAATCTGATAGGGGGTCAGATGTTTCTCGAACGGTGTTCCCGGATCCGACCCATAATACACAATGCCGACCGCATCGCGTCGATAAAAACTATCCGACGGTCCATGATCGCCGGGGTTCGTATCATGAAATACGGTTACCGTGACACCGTTCATGGTCCTAGTTCCCGAGACCGTCGACACATTGGTGAACATCTTCAGTTCCACCGATTGGAGTGGTCCTTCGTTGATCTGACCACGATAGGTCCAGCTGCTCCCGACCGTATCAGGGAAATACTCCTCGGACTTTGAAATCGTGACCGGCTCCTCGGCACCAAGCACCGTAGGGTACGGCTGTAGTCCCCAGAGCAAGCACGCTGCCACCGTCAACACCGGTCGTATCGCACATCTAAGCTTCACAAGTTGTTGACGGTACCATAGGAGTCCCGACGGCGGCAAGCCGATCGGGGTTGTATCGAGTCTTCCCTAATGCTTGCCTTGACTGGGTTCCCATCACATGACTCCTCACGATGCCAGTTCCGTCGAGCGGATCGTGATTCGAGGCCGCGTCAGGCCCGCAGCGGCCATCATGCTGACATGCGGTGGTGCGCCACGGGCAGGCCAGGGTTGACGCGGGTTCGACGCAAGTTGCAGAACTGACCCGCTGTGAATCAGTGCCGGAATGTCTTGCTGATGGTGCGACGTTACGGCTTCGGCCCGCTGTTGTGCCGCTCCAGCATCGCGGCTGATATTTCGGGTGAGGTCGGCCAGATGCCGCCCGGAGTTCCGGCATGACGCTGGTAGGTTTCAAGCGCCTCCAAATCGGGCTGGACAGGCTTTCCATTTTTCAGAAAGAGCACGCCCACGGCGTCACTGGGAACGCGGCTGATAAATCGCTCCGCGTCTTCGATCATGTTGCGGATACGCCGGTGCAGGGCGGGCGGGTCAAGAGGCCGCTCGGTCGCGAGCGCCTGAAACTCTTCCGCAGTAAAGCGGCTGTGGCGCGTGATCTCAGCCAGCATTTCTTCCGGCGATTGTCCCGGAAAACGCCCAGCCGCAGCAGCAACGACGGCTCCGAGGGGAAGGATGTTATCGTGAACGGTGATGAGATCAACGAGGTCGCGCGGTTCGCGACGGTCAGCTGCCGCCGCCGCTTTGTTGGTCGCAAGGTCAACCGGGTGCAGCACGTAACCAAACAGGTCGTCACGTTGCGGCGGAAAAAAACGGAACGGTGCATCATGCACCCATTCCAGTCTCATCTTGTCGCCGAGCCCCTCAAGCTCCACCGCGCGCTTGCCGGTCACAATCTTTGTCCATGAGAGTGTAAGCCCAGCCGCCGTTAACGTTCTCGCATCGGCAACGGCGGCGGCGTGAAGACGTTGCTCCGTATCCTGGAAAATATCGATGTCGCTGGAATAACGCGGCCCTTCACGGTTAAGAGCGATACCACCCGCTATGTAACTATCTGGACTGCGCTCTGCCGCGATCAGACGCAACACATGGGATTGGAGTTTAGTGAGGGGCACGGCAAACCTGTTCAATTTGTTCCGCCAAACGCCGCCCTTCCATCCCGCCATGCGTCCGCAACGCCTTCGTGATCGCCAAGGCATCGGCAACCGTAGGGTCTTCACGAGGCCGCATGTTCCACAGGGCCTGCGCCCCATATTCCGCGAACGCGCGACGATACAGAGCAGTAACGATTTCCGTTCCGGTGGGCTTGTCGTTCATAGCGACCTTCTTAGCATAAGGGTAGGGCCGCCACAATGGTTACACGAATTCCGTGGTCGTTCCACCACTGATCCTTTGTCAAAGAGGCCCGCGTTTTCGACGAACGCCGCCGCGCAGTCGCTCTTAACGGTTGGGATTTCTTTTTATGCGCGTCGATCTCATGCTGGTGCATTTAGCGAGTGCTGGTGGTCATTACATAGACTGACGTTTGCCGCTCGTGCTGAGCCCTTCGACAGACTCAGGACAGGCCTGTCGAAGCATGAGCCCTTCGACGAGCTCAGGGCGAACGGATTATTCCCGATCTGCGAGGAGAAACGAGTCAAGTCCCGGAGAAAAGGAAACAGGGTCAAAGGGTAAACGTTAGTGCAGAACGTCCTAGGCGCAACGGACCCCGAGAGTGGCGCCCGGACGAGTCGACTTCCGATCATGCTTCTGATCCGTACCTCATGCCTTCTTTAGAGCCCTGTCTCCGGACAGAATCTGAAGTACAGGATCCCTCTGAGCCGAAGAGGCTGTATCTCAACCGATACAGGTACGTAGAATTCGATACAGGTGTCCGTGTAATATGGTCGGCCTCGGATAAGTATCTACATCCATAACGTACTGACACATGAGAAATGACGCGCTCTCGCTGCATTCGGCACGTGCCTTGCCTTACTGGCGACAAGTCTGCTGTTCGGAGCAAGAACAGCCATACGGTGTATGGGGGCCGAGACCGACTGCGGTGAGATGATGGATGGTGTCAGAAACCACGTGGCTTCGTTGAGGAGGAGAGAAAGATGAGTTGGACTGGTCAAAATTGGGGTCCCAATCAACCCCGGTTTGTTACGGATCTCACCGGGGATGGTTGCGCCGATATCGTCGGATTCGGCAACGAAGGGGTCTGGGTTGCCCTGAATAAAGGGAACGGCACCTTCCAAAATCCAAAATTGGTTCTGAAAGATTTCGGGTACGATCAGGGCTGGCGTGCGGATCGGCACCCCCGGTTCGTGATGGATCTGACCGGCGATGGCAAAGCCGACCTCATCGGGTTTGGCGACGACTGGGTGTGGGTGGCATTCAACAATGGAGATGGGACGTTCTCGGCACCGAAGAATGTGACGGACCTCGGTTCGTACAACACGGGCTGGCGTGTGGACCAGCACCCACGTTTTGTCGTGGATCTTACGGGCGATGGCAAGGCCGACCTCATTGGGTTCGGCGGGGAATACATTTGGGTTGCATTGAATAACGGCGATGGGACCTTCCAGGCTCCGAAACCGGTCTTGGACGATCTGGTGTACAGCAAGGGCTGGCACGTGGACCAACACCCTCGGTTTGTCGCAGACCTCACGGGCGATGGTCGCGCCGACCTCATTGGGTTTGGCGACGACTGGGTGTGGGTGGCATTCAATAATGGAGATGGGACATTCTCGTCTCCGAAGAATGTGACGGACCTCGGTACCTACAACACAGGCTGGCGTGTAGATCAACACCCTCGGTTTGTCGTGGATCTCACGGGTGACGGGAAAGCCGACCTCATCGGCTTCGGCGGTGAATACGTCTGGGTTGCGTTGAACAAGGGCGATGGGACCTTCCAGGCTCCCACAGCGGTCCTGAACGATCTGGTGTACAACACAGGCTGGCGGGTAGACCAGCACCCACGTTTTGTCGTGGATCTCACGGGTGACGGTAAAGCGGATCTCGTGGGCTTTGGCCAGAAAGGGGTCTGGACCGCGATAAGCAAGGGCAATGGAACTTTTGGCGAAGCCAAGATCGGGCTAGAGGTCTCCTTCGGCTTCGAGCAGGGGTGGCGCGTGGATCAGCACCTCCGGCTGCTTGCCGATCTGAATGGCGATGGTAAGACGGACATCATCGGCTTCGGCACCGACGCTGGGCCCTGGGGCACACTGAGTAACGGTGACGGGACCTTTGCCGAACCGAAGTTTATTCCGGATGAGATCCAGCACCGAATAATTGATTTGGACTTTCTGGAACGTATCCTGGACACCTTCTTCAACAATCGTGAGAGGCCGCTCTTTCAGCTGAAGGTCAGCAGCAGCACGAACCCTCCCACATTTGGAGAGTCCACACTCAGCGTGGCGATGGACAGTGGCTCGGGTCTCGATCCGGCTCGGCAGTATGACTTCGACAAGCCCCTGGCCTCGATCCCGTTGGCAGACAAGGGCAGCAGCCTGGATTTCACGATCGAGCTTGGGCCCATCCCCGTTGCGACCTACAAATATTATTTTCAGGACGTCAAGAGCGACAAGCTGACGGCCGAGCTTGTCCGGGGCGAACCTCTCGCCATATTACTGACCATCCACTTCGAGACCGAAGGACCGATAGAGATCAAGGTCGAAGGCCACACCGGCCAGGATATCGACTTCGACGGTTTCCATATCGTCCTTCGACCCGAAATAACCCAGCGGGGAAATTCGCTGGATCTCTTCGGCTTCGTGGACGAGATCGAGAGTGCCCTCATGTCCGGGATTATAGGGCAGCCCATTGGTAACAGACCGGGTGGCGAATATACTTTTACTGTCCAATTCCGAGGCGAGACGATCGTCCAACGCGGCCCAGTACTCAAGTCGCTGCCGGGCATAATTCGGGACATCCTCCTCAAGCGCTTCATCAAGGCCGATGTCAGCGTGAATGTGGGTGGTTGGTGGCCCGACGGCTACGTTGCAAACACAGTCGAAGGAACCATCAATTCCAAGATTTACGACCAACTCAAGGCGGGAAAGAACAGTACCGCAGACAGCACCGACAACGCCCAACGCGACAGTCTCAATGCAAAAGTGAGGAGGTGGTTGGTCGGAGGCGACTTCCCCATAACCGGTCTGTCGAGCGACAACAGCACGTTAACCATTGACTACCTCGTCCCGCCGGGACGGGTGCCACTCTTCCCCGAGAACCCTCAGCCTTCCCTCGATCCTGGTCGTTTAGCGAACATCGATCACATTGTGGTGCTTATGATGGAGAACCGCTCGTTCGATCATATGCTGGGGTATCTAAGCCTGGATGCCGCCCACAACGGACGGGCACGGGCGGATATCGAAGGCCTGCGTGTTCCGCCGAACGCGTACGCGAACTCCTATCGGGAGAAGCACTATTCGTCGTTCCGAATTGCCACGCCCGACTTCATCACCTTATCGCCGCCGCACGAGCATGCGGAGGTCGACCGGCAGATCGGCGGAAACATGGAGGGCTTCGTGAGTGAATATGCGGCGAAGTATAAGCTGGACGGCGAGGAAGCATCGCACATTATGGGCTATTACGATGCGGCGAACGTTCCCGTGTACGATGAGTTGGCAAAGAAGTTCCTGGTCTGCGATCGGTGGTTCGCCGCCCACCCTGGGCCCACGTTCTGTAACCGGTTCTATTACCTGACCGGTCGGCTCAACCGCGACGACTTCGAGCGCTTCCAGGTCGACAATTTCTCAGGTGCCGATTTCAAACCAGTCACGACGCGGACGATCTTCGATCATCTGTACGAGCATGGCGTGTCCTGGCGGTTCTATCAGCAGCGGTACTGCACGCTGCGTCTCTTTGCGAAGTACACGTTCGATCACCAGAACATCGTCGATTTCGACGACGCGGTCAATGGATTCGAAGCCTGCGCGGCGGCTGGGACGCTGCCGTCCGTTACCTTCATCGATCCAAATTTCGTGGATGAACCCGACGCCGGGGACAATGACGATGCTGCACCTGGCAATATCTCTAGAGGCCAGGCCCTCGTCGGCAGGATCGTCAACGCTCTGATGAAGGGGCCGAAATGGGGCAAGACGCTGTTTGTCGTGACCTACGACGAGCATGGTGGATTCTACGATCATGTGAACCCCAAAGACCCATCCTACCGGGACACTGCCGTGCCCGTGTGCGGCATCGATTACTACGGCGTGCGCGTGCCGACCCTCATCGTGTCGCCCTGGGTCGCGGCTGGGTCGGTGAGCCACGACGTGTTCGACCACACCTCGATCATCAAGACGATCGCCCGCCGGTTTATGAGCGCCAGCCCGCCGGACATGGGAGAACGCGTGGCCAAAGCAAACGATCTTTCCAAAGTGTTGCAGGCGACTCCGCAACAGAACATAGAGCCCATTGTCGTGCCGCCCCTTCCAGCTCCGAGACATACCGTGCGACAACTTGAGCAACAACCGCCTTCGCCGGACAGCGCGGAGTTTAAGGATGTGATGCGCTTCCTGATGTCTCGCTCCTCGAGAGATCAGTGAGAACTTTTTCCGCTCACCGTTGCCGCTCAGTCATACGGCAATTGGAAGGGGGGAATCGCAGGAATCTTATTCATCGCCTTTGGCGACATCGCCTAGAGCTCTGGACCATGCTCATGTTGAGGAAACACGTGGGGACAATACACTCTCAAGTGTCGTTACGATGAGAAACCTTACCAGCACGGGGATTTTGGCATCTCGCTTCATCACCGGACAGCGACGATTTCAAGGAGGTCATGCGAGTCCTGCGCGATCGGTACCCGATTCGGCGGTTGCTGGGCTTTCTGCGGGCATTGTCATTGCTATAGCTAAGTCCACGATCATTGATAGGCCTTGACGATGTCGTCGAGAGTCGCTTGCTCCTGATACTCCCGGCGCTTCTTTAGGGTGGCGAAGTCCTGCTCGATGGGGTTGAGGTCGGGGGAGTATGGCGCGAGGAACAGCAG
>PHGD01000180.1 GCA_011090425.1 Nitrospira sp. LK70
GAGAGCCATTTCTTCCTTCAAAATCGGACGGGACGCATCGGCGATATCGATCTCACCTCGACAAAACTTCTTGAACCCGCCGCCTGTCCCCGCAATACCGACGGTCACTCGAATATGCCCGCGATTGGCATTCTGAAATTCCTCCGCCACAGCTTCGGTTATTGGATACACGGTACTCGAGCCATCAACCTTGATCATGGCCGATTGCTCTGCCTCTGCGGGATGACTCCCTAGACCAAAAGCCACCAATAGACCGGTTGCCATGGCGCGTTGTACGAGCCGAACAACACGCATAGGTCCTCCTCTCCTTAAGGATACGCCTGATGTCGATTTCAGAGACCATGAACCTATCGCGCGGTTATTCCGCTGTTATCACATCAGTGTTAACTCTGCGTTAACTCTTTCCCCGCAGTCCTCATTCGTGATAACAGGCGAAAGAGCGGCTCATTCGATTAGGAGGGGGCAACGATCTCCGTGAGCAGACGCACCGGCAAGAATTAATTATTGAGCTGGAACTGTCTTATAGGACTGGCCCTTAGGAGCAGACTGAGGAAGTTCGCGACGTAACCGCTCTACCTGATCCTGTAACTGCTGCATGCGCTTGTTCTGTTCGTCAAGTCGACGCGAAGCTCCTGATTGGCACCGGAGAGCTCTCGAATTTGGAGTTGCAGGTCCTCAGGAGAGGCACTCTCCTGACGGTTTTCCGGTAGTGCTGCGGCAGGTAGGAAGACCGGTGCCCCCGTTCCTCCCTGATTCATGCGCGCAGCCGGAATCTTCTCCTTCTGCGCCAGCACTTCTTGGACGGCTAGAGAAATATGTATCTTCTCGAAGTGAGCCCATCGTGGCTCTTCGATGTCCGGCACCATCGCGGCGTGAGCCGAGCCGGCCACCCAGAGCTTCATGCCCTTCGTGTCTCGGATATCTCTAGCCTCGCCGCCGCCCGGGTCGGTACGAATAAATGAAGCATGATCGGTCAGGACCACATGGAGATAGCGTCCTCGAAAAAACAAGAATCCGACCGTTCGATCTTCACTATAGGTCACGTCCGGCTTCGGCAACGAGAAGGATACTCGTTCGGTTTGCTTCGCCTCTCGGAATGCGGTAGTGAGATGCGCTGAGATAACCGACAACTCCTTGGGAGTGAACAGGGGCACGGGCTGTGGCTTTACGATCAACCCGACAAGGGTTCCACTATAGCCACTGACCTGAATGACCCGGAGCAGTGATTCGATCTCCTTGGGAGTCAAATCGATCGGGTGATTGTTCAAATCTGCCTGGTTGGATTGGTGGACTGAAGGGTCAGCTTCAATACCGATCCTGATGCCCTCTCGGTCATACACCGATCGTCCATGGTGAAAAAGACTACAAGCAGAGCTGCTTATAACGGCAAATAGGATCGATCCCGCGAGCAAGATCGATACCGGACTGCAATTAACGGAGTGACTATTTGACATGTAGGGCACTCTTTACCAATCCACGGTGATCCAACTCTCGTTGCAGACGTGCGGCTCTGCTCCGTCTGTCTTTCTCTTATGGAGTGGGAGTCGTTACGCAATCCGTTTCTTGCCTCAGGGGTACATATCCTGCCTGATAGTTGGGAAAATCCGCAATGTCTCGCCCCTGTGTGTTCCAGAAATGGAGACATTGAGCTGCCACGATCGGAAAGCTTCGTGAGATATCGTCGACAGTGACGACTTTCCACGGACGCGTCGTCCCTACAACCATCACTCGATTGCCACGTTGGAGCATCGACACTTCGATGTTCCCTTGATAGGTGATGACGAATTCTCCATTATGCTTTTTGTTATCCTTTGGTCCATACACTGGGTGCTCGGCGATGGGCAACTGAGCAACGACGATGGTCACTGTATCGTCGGAGGTCTGAGACCGCACGATCCTCCCTCCGAGTTGAACCTTTTTCGTTTCTGATTCGTCGCTCGCCGTTCGCCACTGGGCAAAATCAAAATTGCGATCAACGCCCGTCATGACCGCGGGAGGAAACACTTTGTGGCTCGCGGCACAGGCGTTCAGCATTGTCCACGACAGGATCACAAGAGCACCAAGGATCTTCACATTCCCCTCCTTACGTCGTCCATTAGGCAAGGTCAAACCAACGATGGAGAAACCGATTTTCCTCATCCCTACATATAGCGCACTTGAAACAGTAAAAAGAATGCATTATTCGCAAAGGGATCTGTCGCTGGATTATAGGGCGGTGTATTCGGGCCGGTCCCCAACCCTTGATGGTGCCGGATCTCATAGTTGAACTGAATCTTAGACTGAAGCTTGGGCGGAAAATTTTCGAAATAATAGTTGAGGCCAATGATCTGCCTCGTATAGAGATCATTCGACATGCCGGTGTTGGGGTCGAATTGCTCATACCACCAGACCGGTTCAAAGTTTTGAAACGGCCCTTTCGTAATGAGATATGATGCCATGACGTACCACGTACGACGGTTCACGCCGGGCGCATGAGAGCCGCCGCAGGTATCAAGACAGGCTCCGTTGGCCGCTGTCCCCACCGTGGTTGCATTCGGGCCATCCTCTCCCTGCCAATATTCCCCCTGCATCACTAAACCGGGCAGAAACTTTGGGTTGTAGCGGAAATCCACACCATAGCGGTCAAAGTGGCCCTTGCCGCGCCCGTTGATAAAAGTTCCGGCGTTGTTTGAAGCGCCTTGGATGGTGGTGAAACTAATAAAGGAAACATCGTCACCGAACAGCCGGATGCGAGTATATACCGCTTTGGGCCCATTGGCGCCGCCGATCCCGGAGGTGTTGTTGACGATGGCGTTGGCTTGATAGTTATTGTTGTTCATAATACCGACGACATACTCGAGGCGATTGAAAATCCTCCCCCGGACATCGACGAAATAATCGCGCTCCTGGATGAAGTCGATGGCCCCGCCTGTACCGTTGGCATTTTGCGCGGGCCCACCACCGCCTCCCACATAATTCAAGTAGGGAGTGCTGATGATAGGCCGCAGACCTCCCGACGTCTCGGTGAAGATGCCGAAGGGCATGCGAAAGACCCCCATCCTGATAATGTTGAGATTGGGCGCCCACGACTGAACGGGCCGAACATCAATATAGGCTTCTCGAAAGAAGTTTGCGGCGGTCGGAGTTGATGCACCGGACAAGGGGGTGTTGTTCGTGAGTTGGATGCTTTGGAACTCCAACAGTATGTGCCAACGGGGAATATAGTCGCTGAGCTTTCCCCAGAAAACCAGCTCTGCTCGGCGGACGAACAGGCTATCTTGACTTCTTCCTTCCGGCACCTCCGCGTTGACATGCCCATATACGAATTGCAGCGCGTTCAGGCCGAAATTGATCTTGTCTCGGAGGATCGGAAGTATTTCGACCCTGCTCTTCCAGTCTTCTAAACTATCCAGTCGTCGTAGTTGGTCCGCGACCCTATATTCCTGCTCTTCACGAATTCGGAGCCACTCGTCCTTCGTGATGGTGCCCTTTTGAAAGAGAAGATCCTCGAGAGAAATCCCGCCCGGCGTGTTTGGACCAACGGGCGGCGGTCCTTGCTTTTCTGGGGGCGGCGGTCCTTGCTTTTCTGGCGCTGAATCGGTCTGTTGAGCAGTCGGCGCTGGAGCCGGCGACGGATTCGGAGTCGTCGAAACCTCCTCTGCCCATGTAGGTTGCTGGACTAATGTAATCGATGCGGCGGTGAACGCAGCAACAAGCATCGCTTGGACAGCATGCGGCGTACCGTACAACCCTCTCATGCGAGAGCCTCCTAAGCATAAAATTCCCAATGGCTTCAAACTTGACCGTTCGCCGTTCTCACTGGACGCTTTAGGGTCCCATTGACGACGTTCGTTCCGTAGAAAGGCCGAGGGCAAGGGTCCTGTTTTCAGCCTGGGTGAGAGCTACGGGGAACAATCCGGCCTTCGCTACGGTCGCTTCTCCCTCTTGACTCCTGATGAAAGTTAAGAATTCCTGGACTGCCTCAGGCAAAGGCGTCTGGGGTGACTTGTCGAAGTACAAATACAACGCCTGTCGCAATGGATAGGTCAGGTCGACCACCGTCTCTCGAGACGGTGATACAAACGGCATCCCTTCCTTCTCCGCAATCGGGACGGCTCGTACATTTGACGAGTGTAAGCCCAGTCCGCTGTAGCCTATCCCCATTGGGTTACGATCGATATTGGAGACAACCGACGCCGCGCCGGGATGTTCTAGGATGCCTGATTTGAATTCACCGCCACGGAGGACCAGTTCTTGAAATGTTGCCCTGGCTTCCGATCGTCTGTCACGTCCATGGAGCTGGATTGACGCCTCGTTCCAGCCATTAGCCAATCCAAGTTGTCCCCATTGGGAAATGTCCGTGTTAGATCCTCGTTTCTGCGAGGATGAGAACATGGCATCAACCTGTTCCAAGGTCAGACCAGGCAGCGGGTTTGGGCATGACAGTCGGTTCATAACCATGTTGAGCGATGAATTCTTTCACTTCTGTGTCAGCGAGGAGGTGCGATGTGGCAAGCAATTGGAAACTGGACGCCCGATCGTCTATCATCATGATCTTCCCAGTCTGGCTGAGCGGTGGCTGCAGAAACTCGGAAACCGCTGTCAGGTTTCCTTTTTTTAGATCGATGCGCACCTTCGGCTGAAATCTCTGGAAGTCGGCACTGAGGCGGGTGAGCAATGGGTACAGCGCTTCCGAACTTTGAATTTTGAAAACACCTGCGACCTGCTGCTTCGGACCATAATGAGCCAGGATTGAATTGGCGTTCACTTCGACAAGCGGATCACTCAGCTCCGCCGACGAGCGTTCGGCGAAGCAGACAAGCTGAAGTGCGGACTGCACAACAACTCCAAGCACGATGGTTTTCCAAAATGGCCGTATCATTGGGTTCCTCCCTGGTTAAGGTAACCGTTGCTGTCGGCTTCGTTGTAATCCCGTAGGATTGCGAGAGAGTAGCCGCAGTATTACAGGACTGTTAATTTTCTTTTGGAACCTGCGGTGACGAGGACAGGCCAAGGCGATGAGAGAGTGACAGACCTTTCACGCCTTGTTCACACCCTCTTGGGGTGGAATGCCATCTGATCTACTTCAGGACTTCGGGATTAGAGAACGGCTGCGCAGCCGGACAATTAGTTGGGCATGACTGCAGCATCGACAAGCGATGAGAGTAATAGGAGTAAGCCTCCGCTCTGGTCGATCGGCCTTGCCGTAGTCATCATTCTGGTTGCTCCGCTGGTTCTGTATTCTTTGGCGTCGACCGGCCCCATTCGGGATGGAGACACCGTCTTCTCCGAGGGTGAACAGCACGTGCAGATTCGTCATACGGCTACAGAGCAATCAGGTAAGGCGGACGATACCTGCTTACTTGATCCGAACAGTCCCTTGATCGTCCTCCATTCTCCGATCGAGCAAGCTGATGGCTCGATCATCGCTCAAGTTCAAGGCAATCGGGTCGGGGCATGGCCGTGTTGCCCTGTGCATGCCAAGGTGCCTCTCAAATCGCATCAGATATGTCAGAAACCGGCGGTGTTCGGGGCGGTACCGGACAGACTAACGAACTGGTTCAGCCGATTAAGGTGAGAGCAACTACGCCTTCAGTCGCGAGGCAAACTTCTTGCGGAACTTCGCAACCTTGGGGGCTACGACAAACTGGCAGTAACCTTGGAGAGGATTCCGACCGAAATACTCTTGATGGTAGGCTTCCGCTTCATACCATCGAGCATCCGGTACAACTTGAGTGACGATAGGAGCCTCGAACAGCTTCCCTTCCGAAAGGGTTTGGATGAGCTTCTCAGCTGCTTGTTGCTGTGCTGGGGTGCCATAATAAATTGCGGAGCGATATTGAGTGCCCCGATCGTTTCCTTGCCGATTGAGGGTCGTGGGATCATGAATCGAAAAAAAGATTTCAAGAAGTTCTTTGTAGGAGATTATTCGAGGATCAAACGTAATCCGTACGGCTTCAGCATGGCCGGTCTGCCCTCCACACACGGCTTCGTATGTAGGATTGTCTAGGGTTCCACCGACGTAACCTGACTCGACCGATTCCACTCCCCGGACCTGATCGTAAACCGCCTCAAGACACCAAAAACAGCCGCCTGCAAGAGTAGCGACTTCCTTCTCCGATAAGATGAAGCAAGATTCGTCTTCCATTGTATGATTTGTCGGCGAATGGCGAGATGCTTTCAGTGGCAGAAGACCGACTACCCCTCTTCTTCTTCCTCAATATCCTCAATCCCTTCGTAACTCATTTCCGGGAATGAGGCCGAGGCCTTTTCGCAGGCAGTTTCGATCATCTCTTCCGCATCTTCCGCTGAATCAGCATCGACCAAGAATTTCACGGTGATTGCATACCTCTGTTCCACTCCCCACTCCTTTCTCTATCCTCATGCCGAAATTTTCGAATTGCACATCAATCATTCTGTACTTTCTGACAGTTATGGTAGCCATGTCAACCGTGTTCAGGATAGCCTGGGAGGGCACATCGTCCCTCAGCGGAACGAGAGAGCGGCGAGATCCACTGCAGAACACTTCATCAAAAAATCCTACGAGGGTGGACGTGTCTGCGCTGTAGTGATGAGGGGGGAATTACTCGTCCTGTTCAAGCTCGGAAAGTACCGTTTTAAGTTTTCCAAGCTCTTCTGGAGCGATACGCAAAAACGCAATCCCAAAACTATTGCCATTAACCCAACGGACCGTCGCTTCTTCGATCCGCAAAGGCCAATCAAGGCCTGGAATGTGGAGACGGCATTCGAACTTCGCACCTTGCTCCACCATCATGTCGCTTTCAATTTTACAACCGCCGGCAGAAACATCCAGAGTTCTTCCCTGTCCTTCCTGTTTCTCACTCGAGAAAGTGCTGCGAAATTGCGTGGTGAATCGCGGTTGAACTCGCCGGTCCTGTGGCCGAGGCTTGGACGGGGTCTGATCGGGGGCATCTGACTTGAAGAAAGAACTGAATTTGTTCAAAGAGGAGGCTCTTGTATAATTTCTCTATTATCTGAGGTGATCGACAGATCTTCTTACGTCCGTCCCCGAAATGCTACGCTCACATGAAGCGCCTTACTTCTTGGTAGTCAGAAGCATGTGGTCGCGGCGGTTCTGCTGATAGCAGGGCTCATCCCGATCAAAGCAAAAGGGGCGCTCTTTGCCGAAAGACACGATCGCCAGCTGTTTAGGATTCACCCCGGCTTCCGCAAGATAGTTCCGTGCTGCCTTGGCGCGTTTATCGCCTAAAACCATGTTATAGTCGCTGGTGCCTCGCTCGTCACAGTGCCCTTCAATTTTCAGCACAGCACCTGGATGATCCTTGAGATAAGTAGCGTCATGATTGAGTGCTTCCATCCCGGTATCCGACAGGGTCCACTGGTCATAACGAAAGAAAACATCCTGCAAACCGGCTTCCATGGCTGCCTTTTCCTCTTTTGTTAGTTCCGCACGCTGACGTGGGCTGAGTCCTGACGGGCTCAGTGCCGTCGAATATCCGCCTTGCGTAAGACGCTCCTCCGACGGATTGCGAGAGAAACCACTCAATTCACCGCTTGAGCCTAGTCCTGACATACTGGGAAGCTTCCCACTCTCACTCCCACTCTCCGATCCGGTTTCACCGTTAGACTTGAGCCATTTCGTGTTACAGCCCTGGCTTGACAACAAGATCAGTCCCATCATCAGCGCTCCGGACTTCGCCATCACCTTGTTCATGACCCTTCCCCTCCATGCAACATTCCCATTCAGCCCCGTTAATCGATCTAGAAACTATCAATGTAACGAGGATCTCCTGGAGGCTCGCCAGTTATCCTCTCCACACAAAACAAATATAGCACCGGTGTTAAAAGCTGATTCTTTAACAGGAGCTTAGCGGACTGATGGCAGGATACCTAATGATTTCGCATATTTGGCGAGGCAGGAGGGAGAATCTTCTTTGTCAGGCAAGAAAGCGATTAAGCCAGCTCTTACCCTATACTGACAGGCACTTTTGTTCAGCGGCACCCTTTGCGCTCAGACCAACGGGCCGGTTGTAGCACCGCTCCTAAGCCGGCCAGCGCACAGATGAATAACAGCATGGCTAGTGCAATCAAGAGGAAAAATGCCGCTCTCACGTCGTGCAAAACTGGGATCATGGTACCTCCCTCTTCTTGCCCGATTCATTGACTGCGCCATCCGCACTCACAGATCCAGGGGGTCATCGGATCCAGCTTCTCAAGCGGTCTTCCACAACAGGGACATTGCCTGGACCAGGCAAGCCGTTTCTTCTGCTCGCAGTATAGCGCTCCGATGGTCGTCTGCCTTCCATATCGGCAAAACCCCTGCAAGGGATAACCTCTTTCACGCATAAGTGATATGGTGGATGAAACTCCATCACAGATCTATCCAACTTTAGCGGAATGAACCCCCTATGATCCTGACCCGTAGAGACAGCTACCTCTGTAGAATGCCCTTGCATAAATTGAACTTGAAATCTATGAGGTTTGAGAGCACCTCTGAGCGGTTCAGACACCGGACATGTAACAGTTAGAAAGGCTACACAGGCGGATGAACGAAAATCAAGGGAAGAGTTTCAGAGTGTCAACCCAATTTAGAAATGTCCTCTTCTTCCCAAAGTAGAAATGTCCGGTTTATGGTCCGGCTGCTGCCGCGTGTACGTCCCGTTTCTGCAGCAGCCGCTTCCTCCACGGATGGTCCGGCTTCGGCACGATCGGGCGCCG
>PHGD01000075.1 GCA_011090425.1 Nitrospira sp. LK70
GCCACATCAATGGCAACGAAGGTACACGGCTGAGTGCTGACAGACTTCGCAATCATGGGATTCCCTCCTCCTAGAGTGAGTTGCCACCTGCATTCTAGTAGGAGATCTAAACTCCGGATGGTGCTCGTTCCGCTTATACTACGGCCCCGAGTTCATCGCTCGCAAATTGCGTGGCTGGCTGAAGACCCTGCAGGTGGAGCCGCTCTACATTGAGCCCGGCTCTCCGTGGGAAAACGGCTATATCGAATCGTTCAACGGAAAAATGCGCGCGCAGTTCTTGAACGGCGAGCTGTTCTACACGCTGAAGGAAGCACAAGTGCTGACCGAGCGGTGGCGGATCCACTACAATACGCTCCGTCCACATAGCAGTCTCGGGGGCCACCCACCCGCTCCCGAAAGCCTCCAGCTGGCGAGCTGAAGGCTAACAGTGGAGGTGGTGCAAAAACTCCCGGCTGGTCAAGCACATTCTACAATTACCGAGGGGTCTCGAAATATCACTTTCCGATGGATCTGAAGGAAATTGAGTATCGGTTCAACCATCGCAAGGAGAATCTCTTCAAACTCTTCTTGCGGTGCTTCTTTGGTTACGTTTCGCCCTAATTACCAAACGAAAACGAAAGCAGTTTTGCAACAGTGCCTGAAAATTTGCGACAAAATCTGCCACGTCGCGCGCAGTGAACCTTATTCGATACATATGAATCGGTTTAGATACACCGTTCTCCTTTGCCGTTGACCAGATTCAGAGCTGTCCTGCCGACGGAAGATTTCTAAAGCATATGTATTCTTACAGAGTTTGAGAAATCGGGGTTCACCAGCATCGATGGCTCGGCTTTTGCTTTACGGTCACAGGGTCGATGGTGAGAGATTACGGCGAGACAAGCCGTAGACAGAACCACGTATTCTTAGGTCATCTCATGAGATCCTGGTGGGTTGACTGCTCTCTAGGATCGGCCATTCAAAAGAAAGGAGCGAGATATGCTACGGATCACTGCCGATGTATTCTCTGGCCGTACGAACCCGGAATGGACGATGGATACTCAGCAGGCCCAAGAAATCCTGCGAGAATTGTCAAGCCATCGGGTTAGGATTGGAAAGATAAATGAGGGTTTTGACGGACTGGGCTATCGAGGACTTATTGTTGACGTGCTCAGCGATAATCTCGCTATGAAATATGATCTGCCTCACACTTTTCGTCTGGCGCACAATAATGACTCCAAAGGGCTCGAATTGGGGGAAAGAATTCTGGGCTCCATGAGACGAGCGGAGGTTATAGAAGAAAATATCCATACCATCATAATGAAAGAATTCCAAAAGGCTAAACTATTTGAGGACGACACCGAGGCGGATCGTCTACCAGAACAACCTCATTTGGCCGAGAAGCATGTGAAGGCTGCTGTAACCTGCTTTATTGAACGGGGTGCGTTTAACCCGGGATTTTGGAATGATCCCGCCCACATCGGGCGGAACAATTGCTACAACTATGCATCCAATCGAAGGACGGATACCTTTGCTCAACCTGGGCGTGCGACGGGACACCAGGCCACCATCATGGATTGCAGCCATGTGACGACAGGTGCGCTATCTGACGGCTTGCACCATCGATTTGATTGTTTCCCAGATTCAGAAAAACCACGGTGGCTGATGGCGCTCGTGATTGCCCCTGGCTACGATTACCATTGGTATCGCAGTCAAAAAGAAGGGTTCTGGGGGCACAAACCTGGAGGTACCGCGGCGCGTAATGTGGATAACAATGGGGCCATTGTATGGAATCCAGAGACGGCTGCTCGCGGTCCATACACACAGTTCTGTGGATACTTTTATGCTTGCAAGAGCCAGAAAATAAACTAACACGGACATGCGAAGCTCCAAGACTTGCGACATGATTGTTTTGGCTCGGATAGTCATTACTGATCCAACCATGAAGGAGTGCACAATATTCAGCTAAGTCTCAAGAAGCTTTGTTTCTAGGTATTCCAAAAATCCCATGCGCACTATTTAGCATTCGGCGCAGTACCACATCTGGAGCATGCTTTGGAAGTCGAACTCGATGTCTTTAGCGGTCGCCCCAATCCTCGATGGCAACTGTCCCCAGAGCAGGCTAGGGACTTTTTGCGAAACTTGAAGTCGCTTGTGCCTGCAGCCGCATCCTGGCCGTATGCTGAGAAGCTAGGGTATCGTGGACTCATAGTTCGCCCAAATGGGGATCTGTTCAATGGGTTCGAGGAAGTTCGGCTGTACCGGGGAACTGTGGTGGCCAAACGGGCGGCTCATGTCGAAGGCTTCAGCGATCCTCAACGCACGTTAGAGCTTCAATTTCTTCAAACTGCCCGAGGCAAGGTGGAGGAATCCATTTTGCGATATATAGAGACCGAACTAGGTCACTAGCAGTCTGCTGAAAAACCTTTCGCTACTGGGTGCGGAATATTGTAGTGCTCCCCCTTTATCAAGCGGCCACGAACTGAGTACTGTGGCTCAGGTGTTATTCGACCTGACACGGGGTCCGATACCCGAGTGCCGAATGCAAATACCTGATATTGTATCAGTCGACCCAGGCCGCCAGGGCGCGTTCCAATTCTAGGGAGCTCGTCCACTCGCGGAGCCAGAGCAACTCTTCCTTCAGCGTCCGCATGAGCCGTTCCGTGTCGGCGTTCCCTTTCGGGTTGTGATCACTCGTGAACGCCGGCGTGATGCCCAGGGTGGCACAGGCCCGCCTGAACACCACCGACGTCGGCTGACAGCCGTGATCACTCATGAGGTGGAGTCCGTGATCTCGGCTTCCGTGAGGAAACTGGCGCTGCCCCCTCGTGCTCCAATGCCACGAGCCAGTGGGCCGTCTTGGCCTGGAGCCCGGCATAGTGGCCGACCATCTTCTTCGTGTACCAGTCCAACACGAGCACGACAGACACCCAACCGATGGGCTCGACCAGCACCTTGGTTATGTCAATGCCCCACCATTGCTGCGGCGCCGTCGGGCGCGGCTTGCTGTGGGTCGGCGTCCGCAGCGCTTGTAACCGGGGATTGCCTTTCACCAGCAGGCCGTGCTCCCGCATCAGTCGCAGCACGCGCTTCTTGTTGATCAGTAGCCCATCCACCACCGCAGGTGAGCCCCGATGCGACGATAGCCCCAGAACGGGTGTTCGGCTTTCAACACCTGGATTCGTTCCAGCACAGAAGCATTGGGTTGATCGACACGGGGGGCGCGACGGCGAGTCATGGCCACACCTCCACGTCGCTTTTTTGGAGCTCCCACGTCAGTTCCCCCACTAGGTTCTTTAGCCTGGTATGCTCGCGCTGGAGGCGCGATTCCCGGTCTGTCTGCTAGGCCACCTCAAACGTCTTCGGCGCATTCGCAGGAAACTGATCCCTCCATTGATCATACTGGGCCTGACTGATCTGATAGTCCTGACAAATGGTAGCTACCGGTTTCCCTGTGAGGCCCTCCAGGACGATGGTGGCGTTGGTCTGCGCGTCCCACTTCCTTCGCTTCATGGCTGATCCCTCCTTGGTGGATCAGCCACAGTCTCCCCAGGTCACACGGCCCCTGTCTTAGAGGGAAGCAGTATACATCGCTCCAGACAGTCTGATAAGCGACTGAAATACCACCGTGTGCGATGTGACACCGCAACTTTTTCCGCCAATTGTACGGAACCCCCCCTAAATGGAATTTTTGTGACATTCTGCTGGCCGGATGGAATGTTGGCAGGTATTTCAAGACGGCCGTGCCGCCGCTCCTTTCCTCTCTATTTGAAGATCATTTGGACCGGAGAGTCCGCACCAGGCTGACCTTAGAGATCTCCGTGGTCGGAATCTGGATGAGAAGCGGTTTCTTCTTTGGGTCTAACCATTGCAGCAAAGCGACCAAATTCTCCTTCGACATGGCCGTGCAGCCAGCAGTAGGGGAACCCGGACTTCTCCAGATATGGAAAAAAATCGCGCTACCTTTCCCCTTCTCAACCGGCGCAGCATTGTGATCAACGACGATTCCAATCTCATATAAGCCATCGTTACGCTTCATCACCTCGTATGAGCTCCATAGTTGATGAGGATCCTCTGATGCATCCACAGGAAGGCTGACTAATTGATTGTATTGGGCAGAATTTGGATCACTAATCCAATAATCTCGTTCCGTAATTTGACGGTAGGTCCATTTCCAGCGGCCCGGAGGCGCTTGACTATATCCAAACGCAGAACCCAACACGAAGATCCCTGCTGGAGATTTACCATCTCCTTCTACCTTCTGCGGACCCTCGGTCCTTTCTTCATGCAGACCTTTCCCCCATCCAAGACCTCCGCGTCCCAAATTCACTTCAATTTCAGGCCCCACCGCGAGCCACTTCTCTTGGGACCTAGAAAACATTTGCAGCGTGCCATGCTGACTGGACCATGATGGTCCTTGCACGAGCACGACCTGTCGAGTTTCCGACGGCAGAGTCAGCAACTGCAATGCCTCGATTGACCCCGTTAGAAGGAGCAAAGAAAGTGGGATACTCATAAAACCCTCCCAATCACGGATGCGAAAAGCAAGACGGCCTATTTTCTGTTCTGTACTTGTCTCGGCGGTTTCAGGCCGATTCGCGTCGCATAAAAATTCAGCGTAGGTCCATTTTCGTCACAGAATGGACGAATTTGCAATACTAGTGCTTATAATCCCGCGCGGTGTACTGGAACGGCGGCGGGACGCTAAATCTTTCCGGCTCTTTTGTCCATATTTTGCCGCTGTATCCGTATGGGAGAGGCCTTGAGCTCTTGGGCTGCGAGCGGGATTATAAGCTATCAGGATGCTGTACGCGCATGGTGTAGTAAATAGGGCCAATAGAACGGTAGCTGCGATAAGCCGCCACACACACAATCGAGCCATGCCAAGTTCGTGCGCAATCATGAAAGACTGCACCATCTGCTGTCCATCACCTAGCATGATGTTCTGAGCATTGCTCGTCGTGTAGCCGTGCATAAATGATCACATCCGACAATCTCCACACACGTAAGGCTTGCAATAAGAAGTGACAAGGGCATTGACGATGTGGACCATTGTGACGTTTACATTCTCCCGAGATTTGTACCAGGTCTTCTGGATCGAGCTAAGCACAAAGCACACGGGAATCCTTACTTCAACACAATGGCCATTCGCTGTGGACTAGAAATAGTGACGTTAGTCCCCTTTCGAGACAACTCTTAACCAGAGCAGCGGGCTTCTTCGACGATCTGGAGAGCCTGACGTTGTCCAACACACTCCTCCGGTGTCAGGTTCCCTAATGAGCTGTATGGGCGCTGCTGGTTGTCGTCGCCGCGCCAGACTTCGATGACAGCCTGCGCCTGGGCGAGCGTACCGAACTGATGGACGTTCACACACTCCTCGCGCAGCCGCCCAGTAAACGATTCAATGAAGGCATTTGCCACGGGTTTTCCGGGTCGAATGAAGTCGAGGTGGACGCCCCGGTGATAGGCCCACTCCTCCCGCGCCCGGGATTGGCATTCTGTGCCATGATCACCGGTGAGGGAGCGAGGCCTCCGGTTTTCTGCGAGGACGCGATCCAGCACCTGACCAACCCGCTCTCCAGACCTCCGAAATCCAGCCACTAGGACAGGACTCGAGCGACTCCAGTTATCCCCCACGGTCAAGCTCCGAAACGGTCGACCGTCGGCGCGGGGATCATGCACAAAATCTAGACTCCAGCGCTCGTGCGGACCACTCGGCACGGGAGCCGGTCCCCGGTGGAGGGCGATCTGTTACGTCGGCGCCCCCGCATGCGGAGCGGCAATCCATCCAAGCGAGACACCCGTCGGACGCGCTTCCGCTTGATGAGCCACCCCGCACGCCGGAGCAATACCCAAATCCGCATGTCTCCAAATCGAGGCCGAGCATGCGCCAGATCCCGAATGCGGAGCCGGAGAGCCGATTGATCCGTGGCGCGACTTCTTCGATACCAGGAGGCTCGGCCGAACTGCGCCACCCGCCAGGCCCGCGCACCACGCACCTGAAACGTCCCATGACACCACTGGGCCAGTTCCCGGCGGCGGGCGGGCTTCAGACTTTTTTTCGAAGGGCCTCCGTCAGCCTGTGCGTATCGAGCGAGAGATCCGCCACCACGCCGTTTGAGTCGGGCGTTTTCCTCTTCCACCTGGCGCAATCGGCGGAGCTCGCTCACGCCCCGATACGCGTACTTCTTTTTCCAGGCATAGAAGGTGGCCTCGCTGCCCCCCCCACTGTCGGCCGAGGTCGCCGATTGGAGTCCCACTCTCAGCGTGCCGAATGGCCTAGACGAGCTGCTCCTCGGACAATCGTGCCCGCTTCCTCGATCCGCTCCGTTCGTCGAGGACCGTTCGAAGCCGCCATCTTACTCTCGTTTTAAGTTGTCGTCGTTTTCCGTGGAGACGTCAGCCTCGACCTGAACCCAATGACCAGACAATCTCATCGGCGAAAAGGGGACATCTCACATCGGCGATTTGTGGACAAGTAACTTCGGTCTTGACACCGCCAAAGTAACCCTCGTCGGCTTCGATCTCCCCAGACAGCAGAAAACTCTCTTGCTTACTGGCAACTAATTGACGGAGCCGCTGAAAAAAGACCACGGCAGTTCGTCCCTGCACCCCGACCAAGTGTGCAGAGACTCGCGCCGTAGTGCACGCGACGAAATGTTCCAGCAAGCGCTGCTGGCTTCGGACAGGCATCCGACTCTGTCGTGGGAAGATCATTCGCTAAGCATGGTCCCCTCTGGGCTCGCTTAGCTACATCAGCCCCTTAAAAGCCGCGGTGTTCTTTGCTCGGGAGTCGCCATGAAGTATCGCTTCATCCAGACTCATCAGGCGGAGCAT
Source organism: Nitrospira sp. LK70 (assembly GCA_011090425.1). Lineage (GTDB taxonomy): Bacteria > Nitrospirota > Nitrospiria > Nitrospirales > Nitrospiraceae > Nitrospira_D. The sequence goes on from PHGD01000075.1 coordinate 6,814, forward strand.
TGTGTAGGACGGCTCTGTCCGATCGTCGGCGTGAGTCGGAGCGGCTACTATGCTTGGTGCACCCGCCCCCTCAGTAGGCGGGCGGTCGCCCATGCGCAGTTGGTGGAGTATCTGCAGCGTCTGCATTGCCAGAGCAAAACGCGGTATGGGGCGATCAAGTTGTGGCAGGCGTTGCGCCAGGCTGGCACTTCGTGTGTGCGACATCGCGTCGCACGGCTGCACCGACAGCACGGACTTACGGCTCAACGGACTCGGCGGTTTCGCGTCATGATTGAGTGGCACGAATTTGCTCCGCCGACGCCGAACCGGCTGCATCCGCAGTTTGTCGCCACCGCACCCCACCGCATCTGGGCTGGCGATCTCACCGCGATTGCCACGCGGGCGGGGTGGCTGTATCTGGCTGTGCTGGCTCGCTCTGTACTCGCGCCGGGTCATCGGCTGGGCCTGAGTGCGAAGCCCGACCAACAGGTGGCATTGCAGGCGCTCCGCATGGCAGTGGCGCAGCGCCGCCCACCGCGCGGCCTGATTCCCACACCGATCAAGGGGCCTTGTATATCAGCGGGGCCTATCAACAGCTCCTAGCGCAGACGGGCCTCGTGGCGAGCATGAGCCGCAAGGGTAACTGTTACGACAGTGCCGTCGTCGAAAGCTTCTTTAGCACCTTGAAGAATGAATTGATCCATGAGCGGGAGTACCACAGCCGCGACGAAGCCCACGTGGAGATCTTTGAGTTCATCGAAGTATTCTACAACCGGCAGCGATTGCACCGGACGCTCGACTACGTCAGCCCGGTGCAGTTCGAAGCCACGCGTGTACCGTAACCTGGGGTCTATGAAATCGGGGGTACCTCATCTCGCGTCTCTTTCAGATACAGGCCGTGTCCGACAATGAAATGAAGAGCTAGCTATTTCAGTCACGTATCATCCATAGAGTGTCCGGGGCGGCAGATAATGCGCCTTCTTGATAGTGTGTGAGCTTTTCATTCACACCGCGACACTTCCTTCAGATGGACGGGAACGCCGATGACAAGAGTGAGACTTAGGATGATGGCGAAAAACACTTCGCCCCGGTTGATGGTTTGGTAAAGCCGTCAATCAATTTATTGCCACGTTGTAAATTCCGTTCCATATGGATGGTAAGTACTGCCGCGAAGTTTTAGCCACAATGTTGTACCTATTGGCTCCAGCCAGGAATTAGTTTGCTCAGAACCCCATCGCCTGGAATGTCAGGGCCAGTGAGCTGCAAGTTCAGTTCCTGCAAAAAGGCGCGATCGCTCTTTCGAACCGCAAAGCCCATTTTCTCAAGCTGGATTCCCGGAACAATCTTTGCCGTGATGTCGGTCAGAGTCAGATCCTGTCCATTCTCTCGCTTCAGCACAGCCACTTTTTTCAGTGCATACGGCTTGTCGATCAAAGCTCCGTCAATTTTCTCTGTCACCAAATCAGCGAGGATGCGGTCATAGGCACCGCTACCCTTGTAAGGCACGACAACACTCTTAGACGAAGCTGCCACCAGCTTGCGCGCTAAATCTTCATTCGTTGTCTTTTCCACCACACCCACTCGAGACAGTGCAAGCGCACCATTGGAAAAAGCCTTGTCTTCCGGTTTGGTGATCAACGCTTGAGGAAATACCAACGTTGGGTTTGTAAACAGAAACCCATAAGCCTTTTCACGGTCAGGCGTGATTGAGATGCCCGAGGCGAGCAGATCGACGTCGCCATTGCGTTCGAGCAACTGAAAGAACTCCTCGCCCCATATCCTCCGGGTATAGGTAATAATAGGCTTGGTCGTAATGCCCTTGGCTATCAAGATTTTTGTTATGAGCTCACGCAGTAATTCTATTTCGTACCCACTTAATTCACCGCCCTCTTGTTTTACGAAGAAATCATCGGGCTCAGCGATTCCGACGTGAATGGTCTTCGTGTCGATAATTCGATCCAACCTGCTGTGGTAGTATGTAAAGCTTTGCTCCGGGGTCCACTCGCCATATTTTTCCGGCTGGCCTGCAATTTGCCAGATCGGCCGAACTTTCCATTGAACCTTTCCCTTAATCCCTTGGGGCACAATCGAGTTGCGCGCTGTGACCTGATGACGTGCTGGCTTGTTTTCTTCAGTAAGAGAAACTTCAAACAAAAGATTATCCTGTGCCAACTCTTCAGTTGTCCATGACAACAACAACGGCCCCACCACAGATGAATCGGAGGATGGTCTTTCTAAATGGACCATGGTCCCGCTTGTCTTGGCTATATCTGATTCCTTCTTGTGCCGGTCCTGTTCCTTGATGAAGGAGGGCGCCACAGGTTGTACCAATTGAAATACAAACTGTCCACCTTCATCTCCTGTCCCCTTAAGTGGCTCACTCCGAGGCGTTTGACTGGAATTGTTTGCAAGCAACGGTGCCAACTGATCGAAGATATGGCTTGGTACCAGATAGGGATTCGTGTTTTCCTTTAAAAGATTGAGCAGGAGATAGGCAAAAAAGCTGTGTCCGTTCTTGCCCTGATCTGCCACTGGTTCCTTCCCACCCGAAGTCAATCCCCAGCGCGAGGGATGGGTATAGAGCCGGTTAAAGAACTGATCGTTTAATGGAGGCAACAGGCTACGAGTTCCTCCAAAGAGTGTACCGCTGAAACAGGAATCGGCCACCAGATAGACGTGTCTGGCCTTCATGCTGTTGATGTAGTCGCGAATGGATGCATTCGTAATAAACATGCCAGGCGCTGTTGGCTGCGCCTCTACCGGAACCCACCAGCCCAACTGTTCTTCTTCGTCATACTGGCCATGCCCAGCATAGTAAATGAAGAGGCTATCGTCTTTTCCAACGTTATGGGCGAGTGTGTAGAGGGCAGTTTCGATATTATTCCGAGTGGCCTGCTCGTCAAACAATTCGGTGATGTGATCAGGCCTGAAGCCATACCGCTCTTGCAGTACATTGCTCACGCCTCGAGCATCATTTACGGCGGTTTCTAGCTTGGGTGCGTGCTCATACTTATCAATGCCGATGATGAGCGCCCAGTATTGGCCAGCGATTGGGACTGAGCCGGGCGCTATGTCCGGGAGTTCCATCACACCGCGCGTTACCTGCGCGCTACCTACCCCTATCCATCCCGGAAGCCCGATCAGCCCAACCAGGACTGCCATTCCTATAACTCCACCCCTTCCCCTCGCATGCCTGCTTCGCATACCGTGCCTCCCCGTACCGTCTTATTGTTCGCTGCTTGCCGCTCTGGGGGATACAGAACGGGTATTCCAGAGCCGTCGCAGTTCACTCATTCCTAAGTGGGCGTCCTGTCTCTTCCAGCCTGGAGGTATGCCCGACATCTGTCGACGAGAACCGTGCATAACAGTATCAACGAATTGACCAACTTAAAATGACATAGTGGTCCATTGCAACTTTCCTCTGTCTGCATCACTTCGTACTCTTATCCTTGACATTCGCCGTCACCTGCCAGGTTGCCCACTCAATAGCTGCACTAGGTACTTCCACTGCGCCCCGTGTGCCGCTCGCTGCGGTTCGTAGCAACCTCTCCACAGGAGAGGTGCTACTCCAATCATCCAGTCCCCGATCAACGTACCCACGATGCTCGAATAATTGCGCGTTGATCGGCTCCGCAGTTGCAATAAGCACTAACGTTTCAACTCCCACTTCCATCAGACTAGCGAGTCTGCGTTCTTTTCTGTACACATCGTGAAGCTCTTTCGATGGGATTCCAGCATCTTCTCTATTTGCCGTGTTCCTCGGAAAGATCAACGCAATGGAGGAATCAGGGGCAATGTCAAGTAGATAACCATACCATGTTGTGTCTCCATCGTTTCTGATGCGGAATGCCAATAGATCGTCTTTATAGGTGGCTACGTCTCGTAATTCAGACAGGGGGTGGTAGGGTCCGAGACGTTTTTTGGAAGCACTCTTGTCGAGAGAAAAGCACTCCATATCATCATTCGTGCAGGATGCATCTTCACGCGCAATGCTGAACTCTACTTTGAGCGGTACGGCATGGGATCCTGTGTCCAGTTGCTTCAGTTGTTTCGCCCATGCGAATGCTTCAAGGTTATCTCTCAGAATCCCTGCAGCTCGCTCTTGATCGGTAAGCCGGATGCGCATGCGGTCGTGGATGAGTTCACCATTCGAGGTGCTGACCCATATTTCCGGCTGTCCCTTTGGATTGTCCATCGGGACTTTCCGCCGCCCTGGCGCTGTTGAGCCTTCCATCTCACTGATGTGCAAGAGAGTCACGACCCAGTCCGCCTCTCCCGGGCTTTGTACCAATTGGAAACCCTTTGCTTCTGCCAATACTGCCTGTACCTTTTGACTGAGAGCATTGTCTTTCATGCTAGCGGCTATACTCATTGCGATGCGCACCGGCTCAATTCGATACGCGTGCACCACTTCCGTAACCAGGTCACCAGTCTTCAATGATGACCGTTCCAAGGTTCCAATACTCTCGAACGGTTGCACTTTCTCGATCTTAAGGACTGGCACCGGGCTCGTTGTCCCTGGCTCATACACACCGTACGTTGACCCCTCGGTCACACCTGCAACACCACCCACTGGTATCGTAGCCGTGCCCGCGCGCTCGTCAATGCTCTTAATGGGTATCACGGGTTTAGCTTCGATGAACTGTCCCCCAAATACCGCCATATCCAGATGCCCTTCCGCCTGTGGCTGCTGCTTCACATCGCGTTGCGCAGTCACGAGCGCAAAGGCGCGTTGGAAAGCATCTCCCCAACGGACACCTGGCTTGGCCTCGTGGAGTGCACGCACCCAGTGCCAAGTAAAGACGCCACTACAGTTCTTCGGGTCGGTACAGCGTTGAAACGTCTTAACATCGGCTTCCGCTGCGCTCTCCGAATCTCGAGCGGCACCAATACGGATGCCAGGTGCATCACTTCCGAGCCCAGGGCCAATTTCGATCTGCGGAAACTTCCTCGGGTCTGGATCGACCATGCGCGAGGTGAGTTCGTTTAGTCCGCGCGACACCGTCGCGGAATGGCACGAGTCCGACACGAAAACAACTTGGTCGGTCTTCGCATACAGGCTACTCAGCCAACCACGTATTTCCTTATCCAAAACATCATAACCATCCAATCCCTCCAGTTCCTTAGACCGTGAACCGAACGCGACCCATGTTTGCAGGGTCGTGTCGCCGGCTTTCTCAATGGCTTCTCTCAGATCCGGTCTGCGTGCGAGGCAGTTGGCAATAAGGCAGTAGGAGCCATGCCCAGAGTAGTGGATATAGATGAAATCTCCGGGTTTCACACGTTGCTCTAAATCCTGAAACGCTTTCTGGATTTTTAGATGGGTGGCTTGGTCATTGCGCAGAACCGTGATGTTCTGCTCAGGCACCTGAAAGCGAGTACGCAGCAACTCCTGAATGAGCTCAATATCTTGTTCCGGCCCCACTAAGGCAGGCACGCCAGACGCCTGCGGGTATTTCCAAATCCCGATCAGGAGGGCATGCGACTGATGAGCACCCGCTGGGTGGAGCTCGGATGGTGGTGCAGCTAAGGAGTTCGTACAATTCATTCCGGAAAATACGATAACGGCCAACCAACGACTAACGTAATGCCTTAGTGCACGTCGCATCTGAAGCTCCTTCGGAAGTAGCAACGTTAGGATCCAGCGAAATCTACTCGCCTTTACGGATGTCTACCAATGCTGGCTCTTGGCCTTCAGGAATTACTGCCCTTGGGATTGGAAGCCCTTGAAAGAACAACTCAATCTCCTTTTCGCGGCGATCCTTAAGCCCTTTGAGCACTTTTCCATTCGCAAGGATATAGCGGCGAAACTGTGTGGGCACTTCATCGAACGAGCCTGCGTTGACTACTTTTAACAGTGTCGACTTGCGGAGATTCCCAACGCCGACATTGTAGGTAAAGTCACACAGAGCCGCGTATTGCCCATCTGTAAGTTGCGCCGTCACATTAGCCATTACACCCAGTTCCGCCATACTCATATCCGTGAGTAAAATTTCGCTCCCTCGTGGCTCGGATATCGTGCTAAGGAATTCCCTTGGCTCAGATCCGTCGCATCGGGCCTTCTTGACCAGATGCCCGTACCCGATGGTGCAGTAGCCGGCGGGATCGTCATATAGACGAGGAAGGAAACTTTCCGATATTTTTGTTACATTAAGGCCAATAGTGGAGATCTGACGTAGCTCGACACCCTCCGGAAGGATCGCACGCGGCTCGGTCTCCAGAAAAATTCCCGGGATTACTGATGCCTCTTCTGTATTAGCAGTTACCTGGGCTTGTGTTGCACAGGAAACAAGCCCACTTACAACGACTGACACAACGAGCAAACAACAAATATTCATGACTCATTCTCCCCTTGTAGCTGAACTGGTTCTGTCGCAAATTTTGAGTGAAGACGAACCCTATCCGTCTCATTGACGACGTGTCACGCCGGCAGTGCGTAGAATTGCTCCGCTCGCCTGTGAGACAACACCCCGCTGATGGCCAGTTGCCCTTTGCGAATGGCGTGCATGATCTCAATCCCTGCCAGCGTCCCACACGCCGCCCCAAAGGACTTGAATCCCGGCATCGGCCGCGTCAGCCGTTTCACGGCCCGATGATCTTGCTCCACAATATTATTGAGATACTTGCATTGGCGGATAGCGATCCTGGTGTGGTGGAGCCGGTTGCATCTCTGAATCGCGGTCAATCGTGATGGTATCTGGGCGTCCGTGATGACGAATCGCCTGGCGCAAGAATGCGGCGGCTGCGGTCCGGTCACGTCGGCTTCAACAAGAAGTCCACGGTTGGCCGGCCTTGTCCACCGCACGATACAAATAGGTCCACTGCGCTTTCACGCGCACGTCTGTCTCCTCCATGCGCCAGCTCCGGCCCACCCGCTGCGTGCGCCGACGGAATTCCTTCTCCAACACCAGGGCCATGCTTGACGACCCAGCGGTTCAGCGTGGCGTGATCGACGTCGACCCCGCGCTCCCGCATCATCTCTTCCAGTTGGCGGTCACTGATCCGATAGGCGACAGACCAGCGCAGGCCCCACAGAACAATCTCTTTCTCGAAATGACTGCCTTTGAAGGTGATCATGCCGCCTCTCCTTTCCCGCATTCACACAGGAAGAGCATAGCGGAGCCGGTCACAAAAGAAAACTTTGCGACAGAGCCGCTTTCTGTCTTATCCCACTCCAAATCAAGGACAGGCGGCATATCCGTGCTGGTTAACTCTCCATTAGCGGTAAGAAGTTTCAGGAGCGTCCCAGCTTGAGCGGCTGCATCCTCGTGAGCGGTCAGAAGATGATAGGCACCTCGGCGAACTTTTTTCTTATGTGGGAGCTCATCGAGGGCTTTCCAGAAAAAGGAGAATTGCCCGTCTTTGTGTAACACTCCCTGCGTGGAGTTCGCATAGACAAATGAAATTTGCGATTCCCGCAGAGCATGTAGGGGAATATTCGGCTTCGTGTAATGGCTCACATCGATCCCGAAAATCGCATTCCTTCGAGGTTGTCTTCGTCATAAATTGCATCATGTGGAAACTCAAATATCGCATGCATTGAAATAGTACGGTCCCTAAGTCCCAATAGATATGCACGGGATGGATCGTTCCTGTAGTTCCATTAATGAACTGGGATCTGTGCAATATTCGGGTGGCCCCGGAGATGCCGCCTGAGCTGTTGCGAAACCTAACGTAATTAAAAAAAGCGACTATCCAGAAAGGTTTCTGCATGGCATATTTCCCCCATTTACATGCTGCAACCATTGAAACTGTGGCCATTCGACACGGTGCTCTTTGGAACTCTTTTTTCTCGCTCGTCTGTTCCCCAGGACATCAACGTAGTATGACTTGGGTGGAATCCGCTGTCTGATTTCCACGAAAAAACAAAGTTTGGCGTACGCAATTGTCCAAGGTTGGGTCAGTGCGACCCTCACACGTCTCCCTACCAGGATCCACGATTACGATTTGCTGTACATGGTTGTTCTGCCAGCCCGCTGGTACGAGATCGATGGTTTCGGGATTCGCTTGCGTCCCACTTTCATTATAAGGGCACTGCCCATTACTATTGTATTGTGCCTCCAGCGTAGCTTCTGGATCAAAAAAACTAGTGGGCTCATTCACATCTCGCCTATAGATTATGATAGGTCTATGTTTCCCGCTAGGATCTACATCCACATTACAATTGAAAATGTCGACTTTCGAAAACCCATCGGGAATCGTCAGGGCTTTACATTTGTGAGTAACCGGGTCGACAATTTCTCCAGGGGGACAAGTGGGCCCCGTCCCTAATCCCGCACTGGTACTGCGCGGCTTCGTAGCTGCTGCACCAGGTAGCTGCTGCCAGCGGTTGTTGACGCGCTGGAAGATTTGTCCCTGGCTATTGACCCCCTTCGGGGTTCCATCTGGAGCAACAGCAATTCCAATCAGCCCTCCCTCAATGCCAACCCACTTGTGTCCATCCCAGTAATACGGTTGAAAGTCACCGTGCGTGCCAACATGATTATTGCCTAGTATCCAAACAGCCCCATTGGCACCTACTGCTATTTGAACGGCAGTCCCAGGTAGCTGCTGCCAGCGGTTGTTGACGCGCTGGAAGATTTGTCCCTGGCTATTGACCCCCTTCGGGGTTCCATCTGCAACAACAGCGATATCAATCATGCCTCCCTCGATGCCAACCCACTTCTGCCCATCCCAGTAATACGGTTGAAAGTCGTGCGAGCCAACCCGATTACTGCCTAATTTCCAAACCGGCCCTTTTGCACCAATAGCTATAGTATTTACGACAGCACGATTACTATCCTGGCCTCGAGTTGGATGTGCAAGTTTATGCCCTTTTAGAGGGTCAGGAGTATCCGTACAGGTCCACGCAGATGGTTGTTTAGATCGACAGCCATTGGAGTTTGTTCTTGCCCAGACCCGAAAGCAATACCGCGTATTCGGAGTAAGATTCTTGTACGTATAAGAAAACGGTTGATTCATACCGATATTGTAGGGGCCGAGGTTGCCTTTACTGGCCCTAGAAACATTCGACTCAATATCAAAATAGATGGTGGCACCCGGAGCCGTGTTGTTCCAGTCTAATTTAATGGAGTTTGAAGAGACTAACGTGCTCCGTTCCTTGTTGGGTGTTCCAGGTTCATTACATGCTGATGCCAAATCAGTGGCACACAGGAATATCATGCAAAATAACGAAATTCGGAAAAAAGAATGTAATAGAATAGCCACTGATATTCTCTCCTTGGGTTCTTTCTACCTTCCGATTTCTGTTTCCTGGCTGATATGTGTCGAGCAACAGGGGGTGGCTATTTCCCCTCGCGGCAGCCCGGACGATAGTTGATTACTGCGCACTTCTTCTGTACCCCCATCAGGACATGAACGAAACGATGGCAAATCAAAGTTCCTCGTCTTTCGGACAGATTCCCATCGTCACAGTTATTGGATGAGCGGCAATCCATGCCTCGAGCAGACGGTTACTTGGTTCATTGAGCGCGGCGCGGGATTCTGCGCGCACAATGTTAAGCCACTGCTGTCTCTCCTGAATCGTCGTCAGTCTATGCGGGATTGCCTCATTAGGAAAGCGCGCCGCAAACTGCTTCGGCATCGTCCTCCAGAATCTGGTCACACCGCTTGGAATTCTGGTGATTTTCACTTCAGTCATCCGAGCCAGTTCATTTTGACGGTCGGATGGGATTTGCTCGGTTGTGCCATTCGGTTGGCCTTCGATGACAACGATCATGCCGTTTCTGAAGAAGTAATTCTTCCAAAGCCCTCCGCGCATATTCTCTATCATGTTGCCGCTGACGGGGAACATCATGCCGAAGTTGCGGCGGCCACATTCAAGGACAGTCTGAAAGCATTGTGTCTCGCTCGGCAATATCCGTGCGCAGGCCGTCTCGATCCACGTGGCGATGGCTTCGGGTCTTGGATCCGCAAGCACAACATACCCAGTCCGCCGGTTCGTTTTGGGTCCCACTCCATAGACACATTCTCGTAGTACCGTTGAAGGCCATCCCAGGACATCCGTGGCGGGAACCGGACAACCATTGGTTGTCTCCGTCAGAGCATAGGCCACCTTCTGCGCCTTCACCACGGCCGCGACATTGCCACTATGCGGATCGTCCGCCTTTGCCTGGACGATGATTTCCTCAGAAGGAGCCGCCAAGCCTTGTCGGGAGACAACCAAGAGCGAGAAACACAGCATGAACACAATATGTATGTCTATTTTTCATTCGGCCACCACTGGAAGATGAACTAGAGTGGGCGTCGGGCTGATTGTGTAAAAAAAGTAGCATCGTGACATTCTTCCATTTAAATTGCACATCGCTAAGCCCATGCTCAGGGTAAAGTACATTGGTCCTGGGTATGCAAATAGGGCCTTATTGCCTTAATTTGTTATTCCATTTGGATCTAATTACATAGGGCCATGTGTTTCTGATACGCGCTCTGAGCCAACCAGGGGACACCTCGAGAAACGGATATTGACGCACACGAGAGAAATTCTGAAAGAACCAGGGAAGCACACATTTCGCTGGATCGGCATGGATGGCTGTTGGTACCGTTGAGCGAATATGTTCTCCAGCGAACCAACTCATTCGTATCTACCGTCTCCGGGTCGTATTGCTGCGAACCACCTCTCGCGTGAGTATGAGAGTGCGAATCCTGTCATATATGACCACTGCACTTCCAGACTGATCGGCCTATGCCCTGATTGCATAAGCATAAGCAAAACCAACGCCACAGATTTAAAATGGAGTTGAAGCTCTCTCTAGAAGGCAGAAATACCTAGGCGATGGGCCATTTTCAAGCTTCTGCCATGGGAGAATTGGATCAACAGCAAGTGCGCGTAGTGTATCGAAAGGGATTTAGATTGGATCAAAACAGATTCACCGCACTTGGTAAGGTGCTCATTAATCGGGAATGCTCACGCTAGACGTGCATAACCGCCTTTTCCGCGCCCTCGAGTATCTGCTGCACCTCTTTCACATAAATCTCTGTGGTGGCATAGTGCTGGTACTGCTGCATCACCTTCTCTCTGGACCTCACTGGCCTTGATAGATGCTCACACCGGCGAGTTCTTTGGCATCCCGCAGAAATCTCTACGAATGGTCGTACGCGGGGCCCAGATTCACGAGGATGTCACCGTCGAGGTTGGGGAATCGTGAAGGCGCAATTGTCGTTGCTGTGCAGGTTCGTTAGAACGATCCGTTCATATTGGAAGCTTGTCCCTGAAAACTTGGTGTGCAAACTTCACTTCGTTGGTACTCAATGGTACTCAATTGGCGGTGTTTGATCAGCACATTGGCTACCGCGGCGTCAGCGATGACGACACTAAATGAACGCGCCGTTGCTCCAAATGTAGAACTTGCCGGCACTTTCCGCAACGCCCACCAGTGTCTGGCCGCTAGAGAAGAAGGATCGTCCCGCTGCATTGAGTCTTTGGGGACCTTTTTGAAGTTACCCCTACAACATCAACAACAACTGCGCCGAAGGATTGCAGACCTCCGCCCAAGCTTTTGGCCGCCGAGCCCAGACCTTGGCAACGTTATTGCTCAAAAAAGCAACGGCCTTGCCAACATCCTTACCCCGGCCACTGGCAGGAGCTGGCTTTGCCAGCTGTCCGACCTATACCTTGACGTCCTCCCGAAAAACGAGACCAGCCAAAACTAGGAAAATGAGCTAACCTGCGGCCCTCAACCAGGAGGGCGAGCGATGAAAAAGAGTCGGTTTTCGGAAGAGCAGATTGCGACGGCCTTACGGCAAGTGGACGCGGGCGCGCCGATTCCCGAAGTCACGCGGGCGCTCGGGATCAGCGAAGCGACGTACGATGTGTGGCGCAAGCAGTACGGCCAGATGGCCATCGCCGAGATTCGGCGCTTGCGCCAGCTAGAGGAGGAAAACCGCAAGCTCAAACAGCTCGTCGCCGACCTGACGCTCGACAAGGTGATTCTTCAGGAGGTGCTCGCAAAAAAGAAGCTATGAAGGATGCCAACGTGGTCGAACTGCGGTAGAGAAGGATCGCGCAGTTGACGTCACACCTAATCAAGGAGGTTGGCATGTACTACTGTGGTTTAGATGTATCCATCAAGTCGACCCATGTGTGTATAGATAATGTGCGAGGACGACACGTTCGGGAAGCAGAGGTTCCGACCACTGCCGATGCAATCCGGACACTGTTAAATCGGTATCGGGGCAAGAGCTTGCAGGTGGCCATTGAGGCCGGTGGGCAAACGGCCTGGATCGTTGATGTCCTGCGTGAGTTGGGGGCTCACGTGCATGTAGTGCATCCGCTGAAGGTGAAGTGGATTGCCGAATCGAAGAAGAAGACGGATCGGGTGGACGCCGCACTCCTGGCTCATCTCTTGCGCATCGGGGGACTGCCTGAACCGGTGCATGTGCCACGACCCGAGAGTCGAGAACTGCGCCATGTGCTCGTGGCACGACGACAACTTGTGACCATGCGCACCAAGCTGATCAACGTCGTACGAGGGCTCCTCCGTCAGCAACAGGTGGTGTTACCGAGCCGTGCGCTCTCGACCCGCACTGGTTGGGATCGGCTGAAGCGAGTGCCTCTGTCAGCGTCCGTCCATATTATCGTCGAGGCGTATGCAGACCTCGCGGTCACGATCGCTTCTGCCATGAAGGTGCTCGAGCATCAGTTAAGTACTCATGCCAGTGATGACCGACGGGTGGTCCAGCTGGAAACGATTCCGGGAGTGGGACGGATCAGTGCCCAGACGCTCCTCGCAGCCGTGGATACGATTCAGCGATTTCCATCCGCCAAATGTCTTGTAGCCTATAGCGGTCTTGCCCCGAGTGTCCGCGCCAGCGGAGGCCAGGTGCGCTATGGCGCCATTACGAAACAAGGGCGCAGTGAGATCCGGGCGGTGTGGGTGCAAGCCGCCTTCGCAGCGTTGGCGGTGAAAGCGCCCGCTGCTCGGCCTCTGCAGGAGTGGTGGCAGCGTGTGGCGCGCCGTCGTGGCAAGAAAACAGCCATTGTGGCCTTGGCTCGGAAGCTCTTGGTAATCGCCTATCACATATTGCGGGATCAGACGATCTATCAGCCTCAACGACTTGGAGCGGCGGCGTAAAGACAGGGTCCATTTTGAACGACCCCAGACGATGAAGGAAACCGTCGACAATGGAGCGTGGAGTTGGGATACCTCCAGTAGCGGGCGACCTCGTCTCTAGAGCTTAGCCTTCGAGGCTCAAAAAAAGAATGAGGCGCTCCTCTGGTCCAGCTGAATGTGCCTTCGAGCACGAATGGGAGAATGGACGATGTATCCCTCTCTTCTCCAAGCGTCTTGACAGCGGCACCCTTCATGGGAGCCCTGAGGCCCACACGCAAACGGGCCCTCGTCCGGGAGCTGCTGGGACAGCATCCCATTGGGGTCCGACGAGCCTGTGGGCTGCTGAGATTACATCGGGCGTCGTGGTATTACCGGCATCCTGGGCGGGACGATACGGCCGTCCGCATGCGGCTAAGAGAGCTAGCCCAAACCCGCCCACGTTTTGGCTATTACCGTTTGCATGTCATGCTTCGTCGCGAAGGTTGGGTCGTGAATCGGAAGCGAGTGTACCGAATCTATCGGGAAGAAGGGTTGAGCGTACGGCTCACGCGTCGCCGCAAACGGATGAGTCATCTGCGCGTGGTGCCGCTGACTCCGAACCAGAAGAATGAGCGCTGGAGTATGGATTTTGTCGCCGACACGTTGCTCGATGGTCGGCGGTTTCGTGCCTTGACTGTCGTGGATAACTGGAGTCGCCATAGTCAATTAATCGAACCGGATTTTACACTCACCGGGACGAAAGTGGTCGCAGCCCTGGAGCGAGTGGCGAAACGAATGGGTTATCCCCAAATGATCACCGTGGACAACGTACTATATGCGGAAGTCAAGCGAGCCACGCGGACAGATCTCCTCCGTGCTGTCTAAACAGCCACAACGCCGACGGCCAGCACACGCTCCCCATGGTCTTCCACGTATTGTGAGGCGCTGCTCACCATAGTGATACAA
>PHGD01000076.1 GCA_011090425.1 Nitrospira sp. LK70
TGCCCTGACGTGGGATGCGCACTATCCCACAATCAGCACGAGTTGGCGGCGAGACTGGACGCGGCTCACGGTCTTTTTTGACGATCCTCCAGCCATTCGCAAAGTCCTGTACACCACGAATGCCATTGAATCCCTGAACTATTCGTTACGGAAAACGTTAAAAAAGCGCGGGGCGTTTCCCACGGATGAAGCGATCCTCAAAGTCCTCTCTCTGGGCCTGCAGCGTCTCGCCAAGAACTGGACCGCCCCGATTCCGGAGTGGAAACGGGCGCTCAATCAATTTGCCATGATCTTAGGAGATCGGGTGCCTACCAGTGATTAACCACAATCAGTTACACAGAAAACTTGACACGCCCCCCATGGCGTGTCGTGAAGCCGTACCAGGGCGAAAACTCCGACGTCATCAGGTCGGCGCCTCCCGCTCACAGGTTCGGATACACCCACGAGGTCGTTCCAACAGCGATGGGGTGCTCATCGTGAATAATGCGCGCTAGATGCACAGAATAGGCGTGATCCCACCATATGGATGATAATGTGAGCTGGTGCCATGAGGTTACTGCGCTCTGAACTTTTCGACTAGCCGACGCAGTCGTTCCCGCTGAACCGGTCGTAGGTGCAGAAATTCCAGCCCGAACACATGTCCTCGTACCCATCGAACGACTGCGTGATCAATGTGCATGCGCCAGCCATAGTCCGGTAAGAAGATCCACAGTTCGAGGCTCATGTCGGTCTGGACGGTTGTCTCAGACTCGGCTGCACAGCCAGTCTTGGACAGATCGAGGAGGGTTGCTTCTCCCTCTAGCCGTCCGCTATTCGAAAAGAAAAGGCGTCGGTTGAATGGTGTGCGGGGAGCGGTCCGCAATTCTCTCTTGTCGGCTCGATCGTCACCGTGCATGCGACTTCCCACCGAGATCACGACTCCCCATATATGAATCACCTGAGGCGGTTTTCGGCCATTGATTTCGCGTTTGTCGCCGACGGTATGAGTGTTCCACGCACCTTCCACTACGACGCTCCCATGAGATCGGACTAGGTTTCCCCTTGCCGCTTGGGTATAATCCATCGGATTTAACCCTCTCATCTTGTGAGGAGATTCGTATGTCCGAAAAAGACGACAAGAAGCGCGCGCTCGACCTAGCCTTGTCCCAGATTGAGAAGCAGTACGGGAAGGGCGCGATCATGAAGCTGGGGACCGAGGAGAAGGTCGACGTGCCCGCGATTTCTACCGGGTCCTTGGGTCTCGACATCGCCCTCGGGGTCGGCGGACTTCCACGTGGGAGAGTGATTGAAATCTTTGGACCGGAGGCTTCTGGAAAAACAACGATGACGTTGCACTGTATTGCCGAAGTGCAGAAGACCGGCGGAGTGGCTGCCTTTATCGATGCCGAACATGCTCTTGATTTGACGTATGCCAAAAAGCTCGGCGTTCAGGCCGATGACCTTCTTGTGTCTCAGCCGGATACAGGTGAACAGGCGCTGGAGATTGCCGAAACGTTGGTGCGAAGCGGCGCCATTGATCTAATCGTGGTGGATTCAGTTGCGGCGTTGACGCCTCGTGCGGAAATCGAGGGCGAAATGGGCGATGCCCACATGGGCCTTCAGGCCCGGCTGATGTCGCAGGCGCTGAGAAAGCTGACAGCCGCGATTGCAAAGTCCCTGACGACGGTGATCTTCATCAACCAAATCCGCATGAAGCTCGGCGTAATGTTCGGAAATCCGGAGACCACAACCGGGGGGAATGCCCTCAAATTCTACTCCTCTGTCAGGCTGGACATTCGCCGTATTGAATCGATTAAGGAAGGTCAGGAGGTGATGGGGAGCCGGGTCCGCGTGAAGGTCGTGAAAAACAAGATGGCGCCGCCGTTTCGCCAGGCGGAGTTCGACATCATGTTTGCCGAGGGTATTTCCAAGACCGGCGAACTCGTGGATATCGGCGTCGACAAGAAAATCATCGAAAAATCCGGTGCGTGGTATTCCTACAAGTCAGAACGAATCGGCCAGGGGCGCGACGCCGCGCGAGAGTTCCTCAAGAACAACTCCGCCACCGCTCGCGAGATTGAAATGAAACTTCGAGAACTGGCCGGCGTGCCTGCTCGCAACGAGAAGAAAGCCGAGGCCAAAGAAGAAAAACCTGTTTCACGAAGTGAGGACAAACGAGCGCATCGATAGTGCAAGCCTGTGGGAGCGCGACAGCGGAATAGTCAATCTTCACCCGGTGATTGGATGCAGCTCGGGACACGGTTTCTTGCCAGTCGGGATCGTACCGTCGCCCAAGTTGAACGGTTTCTCGCATCCAAAGGAGCCTCGCTCGTTCAAGTACGGCAAACAGTTCGCCGTTTGTCCGACCTCAGCTATCTCAACGATCAGGCCTATGCTCAGCGGTGGGTGGTCAATCGGCTGACCAACCGGCCGAGGGGGCGGGAACGGCTCAAGGCCGAATTGCAGGCCAAAGGCATCGCTGATGGTCTGGCAGAGCAGGTGGTGGCCGAAACGTTTCGTGAAGTAGACGAAGAGACTGTGGCTCATCGAGTCTTGCAGACCGCGCAACGTGATGGTCGTCGGTTGACTCCCTCTCAAACGACGCACTTTCTCCGCCGGCGGGGTTTCAGTGAGGAGACCATTGATCGTATGATAGAGAAGCAGGGCATACACGAGGAAACTGTCCATGAAGAATAGTGCGACTGATCTGCGGCAGGCCTTTATCCGTTATTTCGAGGAGCAAGGGCATCAGGCAGTGCCGAGCGCCTCTCTCCTTCCACAAGCGGATCCGACCCTGCTCTTCACCAACGCCGGCATGAATCAATTCAAGCGGACCTTCCTCGGAGAAGAATCCCGCCCCTATAAAAGAGCCGTATCGGTGCAAAAGTGTCTTCGCGCAGGCGGGAAACACAACGATCTTGAAAACGTGGGGTACACCAGGCGGCACCACACATTCTTCGAGATGCTCGGCAATTTTTCGTTCGGGGATTACTTCAAGGACGATGCCATCAGATTCGGATGGGAGTTTCTGACCCAGACGGTCGGGTTGGCGAAAGATCGACTATGGGTGACGATCTACCGCGAAGACGACGGAGCTGAGAGGTTGTGGCAGAAAATCGGTGTCTCGCCGTCGCGCATCGTCCGATGCGACGAAAAAGACAACTTCTGGCAAATGGCCGACACCGGCCCCTGCGGCCCCTGCTCAGAAATTCACTTCGATCAGGGCCCGTCCGTACCCGGCGACGATCGACCGAACGGGGAGGGAGATCGCGTCATTGAAATTTGGAATCTGGTCTTCATGCAATACAACCGTGATGCATCGGGAACGCTCCACCCCCTGCCGAAGCCGAGCATCGATACGGGGATGGGGCTTGAGCGGCTGGCCGCCGTGGCCCAGATGGTCTACAGCAATTACGATAGTGATCTCTTCACGCCGCTGCTTGCGGCGGTCGCAGGACGATCCGGCACCGAGTACGGCAAGAAGGAGGCGGCTGATCGTTCAATGTGTGTCATTGCCGACCATCTGCGCGCGATCACCTTCCTCATGGCCGACGGCGTGTTGCCATCGAACGAAGGTCGCGGATATGTGCTGAGGCGCATTCTGCGCCGCGCCGCGCGGCACGGCCGGCTGCTCGGCATTGTCGAACCCTTTCTGCATGAACTCAGCGCAGTCGTCGTCGAGCAGATGGCCGGCGCCTATCCGGAAGTGCGCATGGCATCCGGCACGATCGCCGAAGCGACGAAAGGCGAAGAGGAGCGGTTTATCGCAACGCTCGAACAGGGCTTACCGATTGTGAGCGAGATGATCGAGCGGGCGAAGGCGGAGAAACGAACGGTTTTGGCGGGGAACGACATCTTCAGGCTCTATGACACCTACGGCTTCCCCATGGACTTGATCACCGAAGCTTGCCGGGAACAGCGCATGACGGTGGATGAAGCTGGATTCAATGCAGCGATCGAAGAGCAACGGACTCGCGCGCGCAAAACTGGTGGATTCGAACAAGAAACGGCCAGATCGGCCGTTGCGGAGTTGGCCAAGTGGATCGGAGCTACGACATTCGTCGGATATGAGAATTTGGAAAGCGACGGCGTCTTGCGGGCCATTCTGAAAAGCGAACAATTGGTCAAGGAGGCGGTAGAAGGGGAGACGGTCGAGCTGGCGATGGATGTCACGCCTTTCTATGCGGAAGGCGGTGGTCAGGTCGGAGATCAGGGCACATTGGTGGGCCCTGAAGGGGTGGTCGATATCAAGGAAACGACGAGGCCGGCGTCGTTGGTCATCTTGCACAAGGGAACCGTCCGCCAGGGACGCATCCGAGAAGGCGAGCGTCTGCACATGACGGTGAATGTCTCCATGCGCCAGGACGCCGCGCGCAATCATACGGCGACGCATCTCGTCCATGCGGCCTTGCGTGATTTACTTGGGCCCCATGTGAAGCAGTATGGATCGCTCGTCGGACCCAACCGCCTTCGGTTTGACTTCGCCCATTTCCGACCCCTGTCGTCCCGCGACATCGACGATATCGAATCGACGGTGAATGAAGAAATCCGCAAGAATGAGGCAGTGCGCACCGAAGTGATGAGCATTCAGGACGCAGTGGCGAACGGGGCCCTGGCGTTCTTTGGCGACAAGTATGGCGAACAGGTGCGTGTCGTGAGTGTCGAATCGTTCAGCAAAGAACTGTGCGGGGGCACCCATTGCCGACAGACGGGTGACATCGGGCTCTTTCGCATTGTTTCGGAAGGGGGCGTGGCGGCCGGTGTACGTCGTATCGAAGGTCAGACCGGCGGCGGCGCGTACGCGCTCGTGAAGCAGCTTGAAGCCGATGTCCGGGAACTGTCGGATCTGTTGAAGACGGGGCAGTCTGAGTTGGTCGCCAAGACCCGCAAGTTGATGACGCAGCTCAAGGACAAGGAACGGGAGCTTGAAGAGTTGAAATTGAAAGTGGCCGGCGGCGCGTCGGTAGCCTCGAATGTTCGGACAGTTGTCGGGGTGACGGTGCACGCGCAACGGACGGATGGCTTGGATGTGAACGGCATGCGAGCATTGGCGGATCAGCTCAGGGATAAACTGAAGAGTGGCGTCATCGCGCTGGGCTCAGCGACCGACGATGGTAAGGTCTCACTACTGGTCGTCGTGACGAAAGACTTGATCGGCAAGCTCAGAGCGGGCGATCTCATTAAAGCCATGGCAGCTGAGGTGGGTGGAACCGGGGGCGGCCGGCCGGAAATGGCGCAGGCCGGAGGGAAGGATCCGGCCAAGCTCGACACAGCGTTAGAAAAGGTTTTTGGCCTGGTTGAAACCACCCTCCGGCGGTAGAATCATGCCTGGCCGCATTCTCGCGCTCGATTACGGCACCAAGCGGATCGGCATCGCACTCAGCGACGAATTGGGCTGGACGGCCCAGCCGCTCGAAACCTTCGAACGGAAAACGCTGGACCGGGATGTGGCCCATGTTGCCGCACTGGTCGAAACGCACGCGGTGGAACGGGTGGTGCTGGGGTTGCCGCTTCAGTTGGACGGACGAGAAGGACCGGCCGTCCATGCGATGGGCGAGTTTGTGGCGAAGCTGGAAGCGGGCTTGTCCGTGCCGGTCATCAGGTGGGACGAGCGGATGACGACAAAAGCGGCGGAAACGTTGCTGATCGCCGCCGATGTCAGTCGCAAGAAACGCAAAGGAATCGTCGACCGTATCGCAG
The DNA here is from genome assembly GCA_011090425.1 of Nitrospira sp. LK70. Lineage (GTDB taxonomy): Bacteria > Nitrospirota > Nitrospiria > Nitrospirales > Nitrospiraceae > Nitrospira_D. The sequence continues at coordinate 5,680 of PHGD01000076.1, forward strand.
CCGCGATTCTTCTGCGAAGTTACCTTGAAGCGCAGGATCAGGTCTCCGCTCAATCCCTCGGAGACCGATCTGCGGAGGAAACGCTGGAAGAGTGGAGACAATTGTCTCCTGACGACCGATCCTATGACGCTGCGCCTGATCCTCATCGTTTCGATCGCCCTCGTCGCTCTCGCCGGCGTGGGCGGCTATCTGATGATTCGGTGGGCTGAAGCGCCGGCCTTTTCCGAGTCCGATCACCCTCCCCAGAAAATCGTCGTGATTCCGGAAGGCGCGACATTTCAACAAGCCGCAGCCTTGCTCGAACGGGAGCAACTGATCAGGAGCCGTTCGGTGTTTCTCCTTCTGGGGAAAGCCCAGGAGGTTGATCGCAAGATTCATCCCGGAGAGTATGAGCTCAACGCCGGCATGCCTCCGGCGGAAATTCTTGCCCAGTTGCTTGCCGGCCGCGTGGTGCTTCATTCTATCACGATTCCAGAAGGTTATACGATCAATCAAATCGCCGATGTGCTGGGTGAACATCACATCACGAATCGCGCGGAATTCGTTCGATTGACCTCCGATAAGTCCTTCGTCGCGACGTTGGGCATTTCTGCAGACACGGCGGAAGGGTATCTTTACCCCAACACCTATCGTTTTGCCAGGTCGACGGCTGCGAAAGACGTCATCAAGACCATGGTGGAGCAACTCAGGCAGGTGATGACCCAGGAATGGCAGGCTCGGGCCAAAGACATTCATTTGACGGTCCATGAAGTCTTGACCTTGGCGTCGGTGATTGAAAAGGAAACCGGTGTCGGAGACGAACGACCTCACATCTCGTCCGTATTCCATAACCGGCTGAAAAAACAAATCCCTCTGCAGAGCGATCCGACGGTGATCTACGGTCTGTCGAATTTCGATGGAAACCTTCGCAAAAAGGACCTCACGCACCCCAGTCCCTACAATACGTACCGCTGGGCCGGGCTGCCGCCGGGGCCGATCGCCAACCCCGGGGCACAATCGATCCGTGCCGCCTTGTATCCCGTGCCTTCTACGAATCTCTACTTCGTCTCAAAGAACGACGGAACGCATCAATTCTCCGCGACGCTCGTGGAGCACAACAAGGCGGTGGAAAAGTACCAGAAGCGCCCATTCCGAAGAGGAAATCACTCGCAGACCTTTATGACTCCCGACGGCAGACAGACACATCAGAAGGGAGGAGTATCGTAAAGCATGTCAAGATGGAAGCTTCCTACTCTTATCGACCATACGATATTGAGACCGGATGCGACGAAGGTCGAGGTGCTTCGGTTGTGTGAAGAGGCGAAGACCAACGGTTTCACGGTCATTTTTGTCCCGCCATGTTACATCGATGAAGCGGTGGCGGCGGTGGCCGACACCGGCATTCGCGTCGGCATTCCCATCGGGTTTCCGTTAGGAGGGCACAGCACAAAGACCAAGGTGGCCGAGGCCGTCGAGGCCGTGCAGCGGGGTGTCACGGTGTTGGACATGGTGTTGAATATCAGCAGACTCAAATCGGCCGATCATGACTATGTTCGCACTGACATCGCTGAAGTCGTGCAATCGACCGTGGATGTTGAACATAAAGTGATCTTAGAAACCTGCTATCTCACGCAGCAGGAAAAACGAACGGCCTGCCAGTTGATTGTGGAAGCCGGGGCTGACTATGTGAAGACGTCGACCGGTTTCGGATCTGCGGGGGCGACGGTGGAAGATGTGCGGTTGCTAAAGGAAGTCGTAGCGGGGCGGGTCAAGGTAAAGGCTTCAGGCGGCATTCGCGATTGGAAGGCGACGCACGCGATGTTGGAAGCAGGAGCCGATAGAATCGGAACTAGTGCCGGCCTCAAGATCATTCAAGAGTGGCGGGCGGCTATCCATCAACAAGAATAGAGCCGTACTGAGCATGGGTGTGGATTTCGGTTTCTCAGCAGAGCCATCCAAATATGTTCCCGCCGGTATCTATCGCGTGATCGTACGGCATGACAGCCGTTTCTCTCCGGCCTAGGTCCTCCTGTATCCCCATGTCGGTCCCATACGCCTCTATGTGGGACTATGGCGACTTGCTATAGTCGGCTGATGATTAATCGAATCATTCTGTTGGTCGTTGATGGACTTGGGGTGGGTGCGTTACCGGACGGCACGGACGCTGGCGATGCCGACGCAAACACCCTCGTGCACCTGGCCGAGACGGTCGATGGACTAAGTTTGCCGAATTTCGAGATGCTCGGACTAGGGCATATCGCTTCGATCAAAGGCGTACGAGCCATGGTCCAACCGAACGGTTCCTTCGGGCGACTGGGATTCGTGTCGCCGGGTAAAGATTCTGTCGTCGGATACTGGGAAATCAGTGGGCTGATCCAGAAAGAAGCCTCGACGGTCTGCAGTTCAGGCATTCCTACCAAGATCATCGACGTCATTGAACAGCTTTTCGGCAGAAAGTCGATCGGCCGAGGCGTCTCGTCCATGGGATGGATGCTCCGCCGATACAGTATGGAACATATGGCTACCGGGGCTCCTCTTCTGTGGACGGATGGAGGTAATACGTGTTTTGTGGCCATGCATGAATCCCTCATGGCACCGGTGGAATTCCACCAGCGTTGTCGCGAGACCAGGAAAGCCGTGAAGGATGCGGGGACTCTCATTCGTGTCGTCGCCCAGCCGGTCATCGGCGGACATGACATGCTTCGACCACGGGTCGGACGAAAGGACTTTGTGATCGAGCCACCGGGTATGACGATGTTGGATGTCCTAAGTCGATCCGGCCAGATCGCGATGGGGGTGGGAAAGGTCTATGACCTCTTTAGTGGGCGCGGGATGACGAAAGCTTTCCCGGTTGCGTCAGGGACGGCGGCGTTTGAGGAAGTCATCGGCATGTTGAACAAGGTGCCTCGTGGTCTCATCTGTGCCGGCCTGGATTTGCTGTCAGAAGATGCCGTACAATCGGCGACATCCGTACAGGAATTTGATCGCCGTCTGCCTGATTTGTTCGAGCGGTTGCGTCTTGGCGACATGGTGATTGTGACGGGTGACCATGGGAGAGATTTCTCCTTACCTGAACAGACGTCTACTCGTGAGTATGTTCCGGTCTTCGCGACCGGCCCAAAACTAGCCCAAGGCGTCGATTTGGGGACGAGGCCAACTGCTGCGGATGTGGGGCAGACGATTGTGGAGGCACTTCGAGCCGAGCGGCTGCCGGTCGGGGAGAGTTTCTTGGATGCGCTCAGGCCGGGGTAGTCTTGAATGAGGAGTGAAAGGTACGTGTGAGTGGTGAAGCGTAAGGTGAAGGGCGAGAGAGGATAGGCGAGAGAGGATAGGATGGAGTAGGAACGTGTCCTATGATGACAGACTAAAAGAGCTTGGACTCATCCTGCCGGCTCCGCCGAAGCCAGTAGCGAATTACGTGCCTGTTATCAGGGTGGGTGACCTCTTGTTCCTCTCGGGAGTGCTGCCTTCGCGCGATGGCCAGCTTGTGATGACCGGCAAGCTCGGAGAGAATCTCACAGTCCAACAGGGGGTTGAGGCAGCGAGGGTGGCGGCGCTGAATGGCTTAAGTATCATCCGGAGCGAAGCCGGATTGCTGGATCGGGTCAAGCGGATCGTCAAAATGGTCGGCTATATTGCCTCGGCTCCCGGCTTTACCGATCAACCGCAAGTTCTCAACGGCGCATCCGATCTGCTCGTTTCCGTGTTCGGAGAAGCAGGCCGGCATGCTCGGGTAGCCGTCGGTGCCGTGGAGTTGCCACGCATGGCTCCAGTCGAAATCGAACTGATCGTGGAGTTGTATTCGTCGTAAGTCATCCACGACCTAGGGAAAGCCCTAGTTCTCACCCTCAGGGGTTTACCGAGACCAGAGCACGCGGTACACTGTCTTTTCTGACGCTGCTTCTCTTGGCTCGAAGGACTCCTCAATGCGTGAGATCAAGACCACTATCCTCCTTCCGAAGCGTTTGTCCTCGATTCTGAACAATGTGATCGTCCGGAGACGATATCAGCAATGAAGCGAGAAACGCCGAAGCCAACCCCTCCCACTGGTGTGATCTACGACCTATGAATCAGCAGACTTGGAACTCCGTGGATGAATTGCACCAGACTGGTTTGCCCTACGATTGGTATTTTCAGACTTCCGATGACCGCTGAGCAGGATGAACAAATCAGGATGATGCAGACGGGGGCTCAGCGATTGTTGGCCCTCGTAGATACGATGTTTGATCTCGAAAGGATCAAGACCGGCAAGCTGGAACCGGCATCCCTCCGATGCACGGCACATTCATTGTTGCAGAGCCTGCGCGCTGCCACGGAGCTGTTTCCTTCACGACCCGGCGTGAGTCTTGAGAGGTTGACATGACTCAGTCCATCGCCGAATCCGATTACCCGACCATTCTTGTTGTCGACGATAATCCGGCCGCCTTGTGCGTGAAGAGTCGACTGCTCGGCCGGCAGGGTTACCGAATCATTGAAGCGGACAACGGCACCGATGCGCTCGTTGTCGCCGCCGCAGAACGGCCGGCTCTCATCCTGCTTGACGTCAACCTATCGGATATCAGCGGCTTTGACGTCTGCCAGAGGCTCAAGACTCAGCCTGAGACGAAGAGCATCAAAATACTACAGACCTCCGCCGCCCGTGTCCACGCACCGGATCGAGTGAAAAGCCTGGAAGTCGGCGCGGATGCCTACCTGGTCGAACCGGCGGAAGAGGAGGAATTGCTCGGCACTGTGAGGGCCTTGCTCGCCCTGGCCAAGCACGAGCGGGACAATCAGCGGCTCATCGCACGTCTTACCGAGAGCGAAGCGCGTTATCGGTCTCTCATCGAGCACATGCCGGCGGCCATGTACGCGATCGATCGAGAGGGACGCATCACATTTTACAACGATCAAGCGGCTGAATTGTGGGGTCGCAGGCCGAACTTGGATGACAGCGAATGTCGGTTTTGTGGATCGCACAAGCTGCTGTGGCCGGATGGGACAACGCTGCCGCACGACAAAACGCCCATGGTCGATGCGTTGCAGAACGGCACAGCGTTGCATGGTCAGGAAGTCATTATCGAACGCTCCGACGGTACAAGACGCCACGTGATCGTGCACATCGATCCTCTGCGCAATGCCGAAGGACACATCGTCGGCGCGGTCAACTTGTTCACGGATATTACCGCCCGCAAAGAGGTGGAAGACGCGCTAGGCAAGAGCGAAGAACGGTTCCGCATGCTGGCCGAAGCGATACCGCACTTCGTGTGGCGGACCGACGAGCAAGGCGAGCCGGAGTTCGAAAATCAACAGTGGTACGACTATACGGGACTGACGCATGAGACGACGAAACAGGGCGGCTGGCTCACGGTCCAACATCCCGACGATGCTCCGAGATTGGCTGACACGTGGAAGAAAGCCGTCGAGACAGGCGGCGAGTACGACGTGGAAACAAGATGTCGCCGGGCCATCGACGGAACCTACCGATGGTTTCGTGTGAGAGCGGCACCGGTGCGGGATGCCGGAGGTCGTATTCAGTCATGGGTGGGGACCTGCACTGATATCCATGATCGCAAAGAAGCGGAGCTGGCCCTACGCGAGAGCGAAGAGCGCTATCGCGCGACCTTTGCCAATGCGCCTGTCGGCATCTCCCACATCGGACTGGACGGTCGATGGTTACGATTCAACGATGCCCTATGCGCGATCACCGGCTATTTCCGCGAGGAATTGCTCACCAGGACCTTCGCGGATATCACCTATCCCGGCGATCTCAAGGCAGAGTGGGCACAAACACGTCGCGCGCTGACGGGTAAGATCGATACCTATTCACTGGAAAAGCGCTACATCCGAAAAGACGGTTCGCCCGTCTGGGTCCATAAGACGGTCTCGCTCCTCCGAGATGCCCATCACAGGCCGCTCCATTTCATTTCCATCATTGAGGATATTGATGATCGGAAACAGGCGGAGGAAGCACTGCGCGAGGCGCAAGCGCGCTTGCAACGCTGGAACGTGGAGCTCGAACAGGCGGTGAACAAGAAGACGGCGGAATTACGGCAGTCGCAGGACCGCCTGCGCGCGTTGACGAGCGAGTTGAACTTGGCGGAACAGCGTGAACGGAAACGCTTGGCCACCGAACTGCACGACCATCTGCAGCAGATGTTGGTCGTCGGCAAGTTGACGATCGGGCAGGGCAAGCGGAGCGCAAGCGGCGTGCCCGCTTGTGAAAGCGTTTTGAAGAAGGTCGATGATATCTTGTCCGATGCGTTGACCTATAGCCGGACGTTGGTGGCGGAACTCAGCCCGCCGGTCCTGCGTGATCATGGCTTGGCCGCCAGTCTCAATTGGCTCGCCGAGTACATGAAGGCAAAGCATGAACAAACGGTGACCGTCGTCGTGCCGGAGGATCAAGGTCTTGACCTGCCGGAAGAGCAACGTTTGCTGCTCTTTCAATCGGTGCGGGAGCTGCTGATCAATTCGGCCAAGCATGCTGGAACAGGACAAGCCGCGCTCACGATGGAAATTCGAGCGGACCATCTCTGCATCACCGTGAATGACGAGGGAGCGGGATTCGATCTTGCCGCTGCGGCGGCGGTGGGAACGCCTAGTGACGAGATATCGTCCAGGTTTGGTTTATATAGCATCCAGGAGCGGATGCGAGCATTGGGCGGCTCCTTCACTATTGACTCCGCTCCGGGACACGGGACCATTGCAACGCTGATTCTGCCCCTGGCCAAGAGCGCGAGGGACAATCAGCCGCCTCCTCCGGGCGCTGCATTCGAGGGAGTCTGTGCCCCGGTTCATGCCGATGGGACCGCTAGCCTCGCGAAAAGACGGATGGCGGTGCCGGTGTTGCTCGTGGACGATCATGCAATGGTGCGGGAAGGGCTGCGATCGGTGTTGGATGCCTATGCAGATATTCAGGTCGTCGGGGAGGCCCACGATGGCGTGGAGGCGGTGAAGTTGGTCGAGAAGCTTCGACCTCGAGCCGTGGTCATGGACATCAATCTGCCGAAGCTGAATGGGATCGACGCCACGGCGCAGATCAAGACCAAATGGCCGGAGACCACCGTCATCGGCATTTCCGTGAACATCGGGGGCGACAACAGCGACGCGATGTACCGAGCGGGAGCGGCCACGCTGCTCACCAAAGATGCAGCGGTGGAGCAACTCCACGACACGATCGTTCAAGCCGTCGGTTCGCAAGACAGAGAAGGAGGTCCGGTGATTCCGAGCGAGATTTCATCCCGCTCCTTGTAGAGGTGTTCTGTTGAACTCTCGCTCCTTTTAGAGTATCGACTGAATGACTACGGCTCAGTGCCCGATCCGATTGCCCGTTGCCTCCTTGACTCCAGAAAAAATGACTTGTTAAAGTCGGGCATGCCGTGTTTCAAATCACCGTTCTGTCTTTTTCCCCTTCCTCTATAGGCTGTCCATGAAACAAATCTCTGGCTGGACCACATTTCTCCTTGGGCTGGTGTATTTTCTGGGTGGGGCGAACATCTGTATTGCACAGACCGGCCAGGGATCAATTGAATTGTCTTCTCGGGTCTCTATTCCTGGCGCAACCTTGGTCCTCAACGGGAAAGGGTTTGGAACTTTTAAGTCTACCCGGTTCAACCGAGTGACGGTCAACCGGGTGCCGGCGTTAGTGCAACGATGGGAAGCGGACGTCATCGAGGTCAAGGTTCCCTTCAAGGCGACCAGCGGCACGGTCGAAGTATTCATGGGGAAGAAAAAGCGGTCCGCTGGACCATTGATCATCCTGGCTCCACAGATATCGGCTCTCACGCCCACGGAAGCCGAGCGCGGTGCCACGCTCCAGATCACCGGTCGGAATTTCGGCCTTTCGGCCGGTGCGCGGGATCCGAACACGATGTTCGGTGTCAATGACGTAATGGTCGGCGGAGTCGTGGTGCGCGCCACGCGATGGAAAGACGACAAGATCGAACTCGAAATTCCGCCGAACGCGGTGAGCGGTGATGTCGTGGTTCGACTGGCCTCCTCCGATCCGCTCCCGGACGGATCATGCTGCGCGCCGGTCGAGTATGTGCTGAGCAACGGCGTTCCGTTGAAGCTGATTCCGTCCATTCGAGTGGATCCGATCAGTGGACCTGTCGGCACGAAAGTAGTCATGTTCGGTCAGGGGTTTGGAAATGCCAAAGAACTGATGGATGATGCGGTCCTGATAGCCGGGCGGCCGGTGACTATCGCTCAATGGAAAGACGACGTCATCGTGTTCCATGTCCCGCTCGATGCGGAGTCCGGTCCGCTTGTGCTGAAACGTCAAGGGCGGGAACGAGTGCTTGGACAGTTTACGGTCCATGTTCCCCGCGTCATCTCCATGAGTCCTGCAAGCGCCCCCATCGGGACGTTGCTGCGCATTAACGGGGAGCACTTCGGGTTTTACTCAGAGAGCGGGTCGACTCCCTACAACTTCGTGGATTTTAATCCCGGTGAGAATCGCGTCGAAATCGGCGGGGTACCGGCAGTGATCTATCGGTGGAACGACGACCGAATCGACGTCTGGGTGCCGTTCAGCGCGAAAACCGGCAAGGTCGTCATTTACCGGAGTGCCAACCGGCCGAACATAGGAGGACTCTGTTGTGCCGAGCGGGGGACCCAAGCCGTTGAGGCCGGGGACTTCGTGCTCGCCACGCCGGCCATCGAGTCGTATGAACCGCATACCGCAGGGCTGGACGCTACGGTGACGATCAAAGGTCGAGGGTTCGGAACATTTCTCAAGACCGCTGAACATGCCGACCTTGGATTGAACCAGAAATCCTACAAGCGGCGAACTGACGTTGAGATCAACGAGCCGGACGAACACACGACTGTCGTTTCGAATGTGTCACGAACCGAAGTTCTGTTCAACGGCACAGCCGGGCTGGTTCAATCATGGACTGATGAAGAAATTGTGGTCACAGTACCGCATCGCAACCTCTACGGAATCGGGAAGAAGGGAGAGTTTTTCGACAATCTGGCGACCGGGCCGTTGGTCGTTCGCCGAGGATCCTGGGACCTGCTTCCGGATGGAACCTGTTGTTCGCCAAGGAAGTGGGTCACGGTTGAAGCCGGCCCGTTCACCATCGAAGCAAAAGGCCTTCCTGTTCCCGACCCGGATTTCTGGAATTACCACATGCCTGACGCGAGTCCCGCTCAATAATGCTGGATCGGCTTCATCTGGTTGGCGCTAAGCGAGGGAATCTGTTCGCGTCCCTCTTCGTTCTCCTCGGCTTGCTGCTGGCGATCCCTCAATCTGGTGAGAGCACAGATTCCAACCTTTCCATCACCACTCAGGCGAGTAGCACGAAGTCAACGTTGCTGAGCATTCAGTTTCGTACGCCCCAGCATGGATGGGCAATAGGAAGCGGCGGAACAGTCCTGAAGACCACCGACGGCGGGAAGAAGTGGAGGCGTGTCACGAGCGGAACCTCCAATCTGTTGACGTCTGTGTTCTTTGCAGACTCATCAAAAGGCTGGATGACGGGAGTCGGAGGATTTCTGAGCCGCACGGCGAACGGAGGAGAGTCTTGGTTGCCACAATCGCTGGATACTCAGCAACCGCTGTACGGAGTCTATTTCACAGATTCAAGTGTCGGATGGGTGGTCGGGGGAGGCGGCACGATCTTCCATACTACGGATAGCGGCCGGCATTGGGTGGAACAGGCAAGTGGTACAACGGCCACGCTCTATGCGGCGCACTTCCTCAATGACCAGAGGGGCGTGATCGTCGGCGCCCTGGGCACTGTCCTTTCGACAAAAGATGGAGGAGCGACCTGGACGCCGCAAGAAACGCAGAGCGCCGTGACCTTGTTCGACGTGTTTTTCACCGATCCCATGACCGGCTGGGCGGTCGGCAATGCGGGGGCCATGTTTCAGACGACGGACGGCGGAGCCAAATGGGTGGATCAAACGTTGCCTTGCGGCAAGACCTGCACAAAAGTCATTGATCTCCTGAAGGTGCGTTTCACCAGCCCGCATGAAGGTTGGATTGTCGGCGAGCGCGGGATGTTGTATCGGACGATCGATGCCGGCCTCACCTGGAGTGAAGGAAAATCGGTCGCCCCTACCTCGTTATTCGGTCTCACTTTTCCCGACACCACCCACGGGTGGGCCAGCGGCGAAAACGGGACTATCGTTCATCTGCAACCGGGCCGCTGAGCCCTTGCCCACAGCTGCATTGTCGGAGGTTCCTTGTTCGAGGCATAAAACGGAGGCCTCCGACAGCCGGATAGTTGTTGGCGAATGTCGTCCAGCGTTTTCAGTGGGTAGAGTGGCGCGGCTATAACCGAAGCCTTTGCTCAGCACAACATAAAGCGACAAGAAGAGGAGAGTATAATGGCTGGCTTGGCGCGTGCCGAGAATGGGAGCGGGTACCGAGCTACTTTCCTAATATCGCGACGAGGCTGCAAAAAAGACTCCCGGCACCGTTTCTGTTCTCCCAAGCAGAAGATGGCTGGATTGTCGCGGAGTGCCCGACGCTCCCTGGTTGTGTCTCTCAGGGAAAGGATGAACAGGAAGCTCTCGACGACATCAAGGAAGCTATCACGACGTGGCTGTGGGCAGAAGACCAGAAGGCGATGAAAGCCCTTCCCCCAAAGCCCGGACGGGAACCGATTGTGTTCGCAGTTTAGCCAATGGCGCGATTAGCCAATATATCCGGGAAGGAGGCCATCAAGGTTTTCCGCAAGGCCGGCTGAGAGCAAATAGGCCAGGTGAGCAGTCATGTCGTGATGGTGAAGGCGAATGTTCGGGTCAATCTTTCAATTCCCCAGCACAAAGAACTTTCCGTCTGGACACTCCGGGCTCTGATTCGGAACGTTGGATTGACCGTGGACGAGTTCTTGTCGTTGCTGTGAGACATTCGGAGAGCGAGGTTTGATGCCAGTACCTTAAAACGTCTCATTGAGGCGGACCTACCGATCAAGCGGCTTTCGACCCTCGCGCGACCAGAAAAGACGACCCTTCACGGGGACATTTCAACGTTGCATATCTGCTGGGTTCGGTGACCGGTCGCGGCATGCCGCGAAGCCGAAACGGTCCTGTTCGATCGCCGGTATTTCGGGCTATCTTCCGATGTATTCAAGCGCGTTACAGCCATACTCGATAAGTCTCCTGCGAGCAATCCTAAACTCCGGCGCCTCCTTCAGACCAGGGCGCTGTGAGAAGAATGAGCGGCTCTGTTCCTGACATCTCCCCGCCCGAAAAACTTACTGCGGAGCACAATATTTCCGATTTCGATTCGGGAGAGCCGGTCCTGGACGACTGGCTTCGCCGGCGTGCTCTCGTGAATGAAGACAGCGGATCGTCGCGCACCTATGTAGTCTGCGTCAAAAAGAGAGTCGTTGGGTATTATGCCCTCGTCGTCGGCGCTGTTGCGCATGTCGGAGCTTCGGGACGTGTGAAGCGCCATATGCCTGATCCGGTCCCCGTCATGGTGCTCGGCCGTCTGGCCGTCGATAGGAGCTTCCAAGGTCGAGGAATCGGCAGCGGGATGTTACACGATGTGGTTCTCCGTACTATTCAGGCTGCAGAGATCGCCGGTATCGGCGCCATTCTGGTCCATGCGATTTCCGAAGCCGCGAAACGTTTCTATCAGGGATACGGTTTCATTGGCTCGCCCATCGATCCGATGACGGTTATGAATGCGGTTGCCGAAGCGAGAAAGATGTTGGGTGAGAAGGAGACGAAATAACTTCAGGCCGTGGCTTATGCACCGGCCCCTCTTGGCGTCAGATGAGTCGTTTTGCAAACATCAAGGATTGGTGAATGTTTTAGCGTGAAATGGTCGTTCGGGAATACGTTGTCTCTCTCATGACATGATCCAATCTCCACAAATCGACCTACTTACGTAATTCCTCTTGACGGGTATATCACGACTGGCGCATCATGCCTTCTCTCCTTGAGGCCGAGAAGGTGGTTGATGTGCCCGAGCCCACAGGGAACGACACCAAAGAGAACGGCTCCAACAGCAAAGCCTCCACTGAAAAGTCCTTTCAGAGAACCGCCCCTATAATCTCGCTTCCCAAGGGCGGCGGGGCCATCCGGGGGATGGGCGAAAAGTTTGCCGCCAATCCCGTGACCGGCACGGGCTCCATGACGGTGCCAATCGTCACGAGTCCTGGCCGCTCAGGCTTCGGACCGCAACTGTCGCTTTCCTATGATTCGGGTTCCAGCAATGGGCCATTCGGCTTCGGCTGGAGTCTGTCGCTGCCTGCGATTACACGGAAGACCGAGATGGGACTGCCGAAATACCAGGATGCACTCGATTCGGACGTTTTCATCCTATCCGGGGCAGAAGACCTCGTTCCACTGCTCGTTAAGAAGAATGGAACATGGGAACGGGAGAAATTGGAGCCGAGGATCGTTGGAGGGAAAACCTATGAAATCCAACGGTATCGTCCTCGGATTGAGGGCCTCTTCGCCCGCATCGAGCGGTGGACCAACAAGACCGACTCACGAGATACTTTCTGGCATTCTATCTCAAAAGACAACATCACCACCTGGTATGGCAAGACTGCCGAAAGCTGCATCGTCGACCCTACTAATCCCTCGCGCATCTTCAGTTGGTTGATCTGTCAGACCCACGATGATAAGGGCAACGTACTGGTCTACGGCTACAAACCAGAAGATTCCAAGAATGTTGCTGCCTCGCAGGCCCACGAACGCAATCGTACTGACCAGTCTCGCTCCGCACAGCGTTATCTGAAGCGGATCCGTTATGGTAATCGCAAACCCTATCTCCCCAAACTGAAAGAGAGCGAGCCTTGGCCTGAACCACCTGGTGTGATTGCAGAGGATGGGAGTCAGCATTGGATGTTCGAAGTCGTCTTTGACTACGACGAGCCGCACTACCAGGAGGAGCCTCCTGATGGTGAGCAGCAGGTCTTTGCCACGGCTTCACCGACGGATCCCCCAACCAGCGCTTGGCCCGTACGACCAGATCCATTCTCCACATATCGCGCTGGGTTCGAAGTCCGTACCTATCGGCTCTGCCAGCGGGTGCTTATGTTTCACCATTTCCCTGGTGAGGACAATGTCGGCAAAGACTGTCTGGTGCGCTCCACGGACTTCACCTATGAATTCGAAAAGGATCGCAACAGCGCCCGCGTCCCCATCTATTCGTTCTTAAGCTCGGTCACCCAGTCTGGCTACGCTCGACAAGGTGAGCAGTACCTGAAGAAATCGCTCCCGCCCGTTGAATTCACTTACAGCAAGCCGGAAGTCCAATATCTTGTCGAAGAGATCGATGCCGAAAGTGTGGAAAATCTTCCCGTCGGCCTCGATGGTTCAGCTTACCAATGGACTGACCTGCACGGCGAAGGCATCCCTGGCATTCTCAGTGAGCAAGGTGGTGCTTGGTACTACAAACGCAATTGGGGTCCCGTGCCCGACAAGTTGCCAGACGGCCGAGAAGTGGTGAAAGCGAAGTTCTCAGCCCTTGAAACCGTTGCGCTGAAACCTAGTGTTGCCTTGAGTAGTGGCGCGCAATTCATGGACCTAGCCGGAGATGGGCAACCTGACCTTGTCACGCTGGACGGTCCCATGCCCGGCTTGTATGAACATGACGAAGCGGAGGGCTGGGAGCCCTTCCGTCCTTTTAAATCACGGCTCAACCGCGACACACGAGACCCCAACGTGAAGTTCGTCGATCTGGACGGCGACGGCCATGCCGATGTGCTGATTGCAGAAGACGACACGTTTGTGTGGCATCCATCGTTAGCAGAGGAGGGCTTCGGCCCGGCTCGTCTGGTGGCGCAATCGCGGGACGAGGAGAAAGGTCCACGCCTGGTCTTTGCCGACGGCACCCAGTCCATCTATCTCGCCGATCTGAGCGGCGACGGCCTCACCGATCTCGTCCGTATTCGCAACGGCGAAGTCAGTTATTGGCCCAATCTGGGCTATGGCCGCTTCGGTGCTAAGGTCACAATGGATCAGGCACCGCGCTTCGATAGCCAAGATCTGTTCGAACAGAAACGTATTCGATTGGCGGATATCGACGGCAGCGGGACCACCGACATCATCTATCTGCACCGCGACGGCGTGCGCCTGTACTTCAATCAATCAGGCAATAGCTGGAGCCAACCACAGATCCTCAACCTCTTTCCGCACCTCGATGCCATCACCACCATGGTGCCGACTGATTTGCTGGGAAATGGCACAGCCTGTCTCGTCTGGTCTTCACCCTTGTTGAGTGATGCGCGACGGCCAATGCGGTACGTGAATCTTATGGGTGAAGGGAAGCCGCACCTGCTCATCAAAACAGTCAACAACTTGGGTGCAGAGACCCGCGTGCAGTACGCACCTTCGACGAAATTCTATCTACAACATAAACAGGCTGGGACGCCCTGGATCACGAAGCTTCCATACCCTGTACATTGCGTGGAAAGGGTGACGGTCACTGACAAATGGCGGAAGACGACCTTCTCATCAACCTACAGCTACCACCATGGGTACTTCGACGGCATGGAGCGAGAGTTCCGCGGTTTCGGTCGTGTCGAACAGGTAGATACCCAGGACTACGGGACCTTTACGAAAGGAAACGTAGGGAGTCCCTACATCACCAACGACCACAAACTCTACCAGCCGCCTGTCAAGACTGTGACCTGGTTTCACACGGGAGCCTTTCTCGATCGGAACAAGATTCTTTCCCAGTATGAGCAGGAATACTTCCCAGAGTGGTACGAGGCGCTCCAGCCGGATCGCCACAATGTACTCGGCGACTTCCGGGAGCAGCGACTTCCCGAGCCTGATCTTCTTGCGCAAGATCTGTCACATGAAGAATGGCGGGAAGCCTTGCGAGCCTGTAAAGGCATGGTCCTCCGCCAAGAGGTATACGAGCTCGACGTCGATAGGTTGCTCATTGGCGAGCAGCAACCAGTCAAATTGTTTTCGACGGCCTACCACAACTGCCACATTCAGCGCCTCCAACCGCAAGCCTCCAATCGCCATGCCGTCTTTCTTGGCTCTCCGCAGATTGGAGTGGGTAAATGAGAGCGTCTCTTGTTCTCCAACTCCGCAGCCAGCCTGCGGTGTGGCGTGATCGTCTGATACTCGAATCGTGTCCGAGATCTGTGGCAAACTCCGGGCAGCCTTTGGCCAGGAG
>PHGD01000077.1 GCA_011090425.1 Nitrospira sp. LK70
AGCGGAGTGACCGCCGCCTCGGCACCGCCGGCCACCATGACATCGGCCTCACCTCGTTGAATCAGGCGGTACGCATCCCCAATGCAATGATTGCCCGTGGCGCAAGCCGTCACAGCACAGGAGTTAGGGCCTTTGGCTCCGATCCGAATCGCTACCTGCCCGGACGCCAAATTGATGATGGTCATGGGAATGAAAAACGGCGAAACCCGTCCCGGCCCCTTGCTTCTGAGCACATCATGATAATGCTCGATCGATCCGAGCCCGCCGATCCCGGAGCCGATGTACACACCGACCCTCGTGGCCTCCTCCGGCTTTATTTTCAGACCGGAATCATCCACCGCCAACTGGGCGGCGCCCACGGCATAGTGGATGAACGGATCCATCTTCTTGATGTCTTTCTTTTCGATGAACCGAGCAGGATCAAAATCTTTCACCTCACCTGCAATTTGTGCGTCATATCCCGTCGGATCAAATCTGGTGATTCGACCGATTCCGGATTCACCGGCGCAGATCGCCTTCCACGTCTTTTCGACACCCCAAGACCGGTGACCACAACGCGTCGTGCTGCGTGATCAGATGCTCCTGGCATGCCTAGGATTTTTCCTTGATGTAATCCAGCGCTTTCCCGACGGTCAGAATCTTCTCTGCATCCTCATCGGGAATTTCGATCGAGAACTCTTCCTCCAGCGCCATGACAAGCTCGACGGTATCGAGCGAATCAGCCCCAAGATCTTCGACGAAGGAGGCCTCCGGCGTCACCTCATCCTCTTCCACACCGAGCTGCTCAGCAATAATCTTCTTGACTCGCTCTTCAACAGTTGCCATCGCTATGACTACCTCCTTCCCCGGTAGGACTCCCGCTGCACCGCCACAGGGGGATCTGTGACAGCCGTACATCCTCACATATTCGCCGCTTCTATACCATTAACATCCCACCATTCACGTGCAAGACATGGCCGGTGATGTAGGCCGCATCTTCGGACACGAGAAACCGCACGGCCGCCGCAACATCCGCGGGAGTACCCAATCGTGCCAATGGGATTTGTTTCAGTAACGTTTCTTTCACATCAGCCGGTAGCCCATGGGTCATGGCCGTGTCGATGAAACCAGGCGCCACCGCATTCACGGTGACGTTACGGCTGGCATATTCCCGTCCAACGGTTTTTGTAAACCCGATGACGGCAGCCTTTGAAGCCGAGTAATTTGCCTGCCCCGCGTTCCCGATCACGCCAACGATCGAAGCGATGTTGACGATGCGACCATACCGTTGCTTGGTCATCGGCTGCAGGACCGCTTTCGTGCAGTTAAACGTCCCGTTCAGGTTGATCTGAAGCACCAGATTCCAATCTTCCTCCTTCATCCGTAGCAACAAACCATCGCGAGTGATACCGGCATTGTTGACGAGGATATCCACTTTCCCCCAGGCCTTCAGGACCTGCTCGACCATCGCCTTCGTTTCATTGGCGTCGGCGACGTTGACTTTTATGTTCAGAGTCTTTCGTCCCAGCTTTTCGACGGAGGCGACCGTTTCCACGGAGCGGCCGGGGTCGAGATCGGCCACGACGACGTCGGCCCCCGCTTGGGCAAGGCATTCGGCAATGGCCCGACCGATACCCTGTGCGGCGCCGGTGACAATAGCTGTTCTTCCTTGTAGTGACATTTCAGACCTTTCGGGCCATACGTTAACAGGCTGACGGGGAGTTCGTCACCTGGTTTTCCGCCTGGACGGTCCGGCTTTAGCTGACCGCCTTGAGTGTCTCGTCCAACGACTTCGGATCGTTCACATTCAACAATTTCGAACCAGGCAGAATTCGTCTGATCAAGCCGGTCAACACCGTACCAGGGCCGATTTCGATGAACGTCGTGACGCCCATCTTTCCCATCGTCTGCACGGTATCCTCCCACAGTACCGAAGAGGGCAGCTGGCGAACCAACGACGCTTGGATCTCCTGTGCTCGGTTGATCGCTTTCGCCTCGGCATTATTCACAAGCGGGGCGTTGAGGTCCGACCACCGAACCATGGCTAAGTCCTTTGCCAATCGATCGGCTGCTTGCTGCATCAATGGGGTATGAACCGGCACACTGACCGGCAACGGGATCGCCTTTTTACAGCCTTGCGCTTTGGCCAATTCAATCGCCCGCTCCACTGCCGCCTTCTCACCGGCGATGACCACCTGCCCCGGCGAGTTGAAGTTTGCCGCCGCAACCACTCCGGCGGGCGACGCCATACGGCAAACGCCCTTGACTGTCTCGGCCGTTAAACCCAATAGGGCGGCGACAAGTCCGGCTCCCGGGGCCACGGCTTCGGACATGTAGCGCCCTCGTTTCTGAACCAGACCAACGGCATCGCGAAAGGATAGGCCGCCTGCCGCAACCAACGCGGAGTATTCGCCCAAACTATGGCCCGCCACCGCCAGCGGCCTGACCCCGACCGGCTCAAACAGTTTCAACGAGGCCAGGCTGCTCACGAGCAAGGCCGGCTGGGTGAATTCCGTTCGATTCAGTCGCTCGGCCGGTCCGACAAAACACAACTCGGCAACATCGTACCCCAAGACCGTCGAAGCCTCATCATAGATGGATTTCAACAAAGGATGGGCGTCGTAGAGCGCCTTCCCCATCCCGACCGACTGGGACCCCTGTCCGGGGAAAACAAGTCCGATTCTTAGAGCCATGGGGCGTTAGATATCTTCGAAATCCCCTGTAAAGTCAACGGGAAAAAGTTTTCACAAGCCCCCGCCTTCTCGCCATCAGACGGAGTCCATCCGTCCATCCCGCTTGATCTCCAACAGGCAACCATCTACCATCGAATCAGCGCGGAGGCCCAGGTCAATCCTGCCCCAAACGCCCCGAGCATCACCAATGAGCCATCCTTGATGCGACCTTCGCGAACTGCTTCATCCAGGGCAATCGGGATGGATGCCGCAGATGTGTTCCCGTACCGATCGAGGTTCAGGAGCACCTTTTCGATCGGAAGGCCAAGCCGATCCATCACCGCCTTCAGAATTCGCATATTGGCTTGGTGCGGCACATAGAGATCAAGATCCTCCACCCGGAGACCATTGGCCGTAAGTGTCGTACGAGCGATCTCTTCCAAGGTACGTACGGCGACTTTGAACGTCTCGTTCCCTTTCATCTTGATGTACTGCAGGCGTTCGGCGAGCACTTTTTCGGATGGTGGAGTTCGTGAGCCTCCTCCCGGCACCATGATCAACTCGCAGAGCGCACCGTCGGATCGAAGGTGAGTAGAGAGGATTCCTCGTTCTCCATCGCTTGCACTGACGACGATCGCGCCGGCCCCATCCCCAAACAGCACGCATGTGTTCCGATCCGTCCAATCGGTGATGGCAGACATCACCTCCGAACCGATGACCAGGACATGGCGCATCCCACTTTTGACATAGGCATCCGCCACCGAGAGCGCGTAGACAAATCCGCAGCAGGCGGCCGAAAGGTCGCAGGCCGCTGCTTTGGTCGCGCCGAGTTGATGCTGTACGAGACAGGCCGTTGCAGGGAGAGGATAATCACCTGTACAGGTGGCGAGCAAAATCATGTCGAGATCGGTCGCCGCCAGACCGGCCGCAGTCAAAGCGCGCTTCCCGGCCTGCGCCGCTAAATCCGAACAGGCCTCTCCGGTGGCTGCGATACGCCGTTCGCGGATACCTGTCCGTTCTCGAATCCATTCATCGGAGGTGGCCACCATCCGTTCAAGTTCCGCATTCGTCAGGACTCTGGCAGGCGCGTAGGAGCCGGTTCCAGCGATCCAGGCCTTCATGACTCCAACTCCGTCGATGAACGGGAGCGGCTTTCTTCAATATCGCGCTGAATCAACTCGCGCACACCGCCCGCAGCCATGCCCTTCGCTCGTCGGATCGCATTCTTGATGGCCTTGGCAGACGATCGGCCATGACAAATCATCGTGATCCCATTGACGCCCAGCAACGGGGCGCCGCCGAATTCGGCATAGTCGATTTTCCGTTTCAGATTCATGAGAGGCCCGGAGATCAAGGGATAGGCAAGTCGGCCAAGGAAGCGGCCCGAGATTTCCTTCAGCAACAATCGCTTGATCATCGCTGCCACACCTTCCGAAATCTTCAAGGCGACGTTGCCGATAAATCCGTCGCAGACAACGATATCGGCGATGCCGCTGTACACATCACGCCCCTCGACATTCCCGACAAAGTTCATCGAACTGCCCTTGAGGAGCTTGAACGCCTCTTTGGTGACTTCGTTGCCTTTGCTGTCTTCTTCGCCGATGCTCAGAAGGCCGACACGGGGATTCGGCTTTCTGAGCAGATGCTTCCCGTATTCATTGCCCATCAAGGCGAATTGCTCGAGATGTTTGGCGGTGCAGTCGACGTTGGCCCCCACATCGAGCATGATCGCTTCCCCACTCAACGTCGGCAGGCTGGTGGCAATCGCCGGTCTCTCCACTCCCTTCATCAGGCCCAACACAAAGAACGACGCCACCATACTCGCCCCCGTGTTGCCGGGACTCACGACTGCGTCCGCATGGCCATGCTTGACCAACTCGGTCGCAACCCAGATCGACGAGCCTCGCTTTTTTCGAGCGACGACGGCGGGCGACTCGTGCATTTCGACGACCTGGGATGCATGCCGAATAGAGATGCGGGAATCATGACAAGACTGTCGCTCTCGCTCCTGGTTCAGGGTGGTTTCGTCGCCGACGAGAATAACCTCGACGTCACACTCTTTCACAGCCTGAAAAGCGCCCTCGACACAGGGTGCGGGACCATAGTCGCCCCCTACCGCGTCGAGCGCAATCTTCATGCGAGACGGCGTACTCACGGATGGCGTTGGAATAACCGGCTGAACACGCGTCGCCCCCTAGGTTCACGTCAGACGTGCTGGGAAACTCGCGCAATGGACCGACTTGTACGACCTGCTCATGCCTCTTCGACTTGAATGACCGCCTTGCCCTTGTAGGTGCCACAATTCAAACAGGTATAATGCGGCAGCTTTAACTCGTGACATTGTGGGCACACCGCCATCCCAGGCGGGGTCATGCGCAGCTTTTGGGTACGACGCTTATCGCGCCTCGCCCGTGAATGTTTATGTTTGGGATTGGGCATGATGACTCCTTCTTTCGCTCGATTCGAACAACTGTTCAGCGCTCACCACGGTCCCTCAGCTTGTCCTTCACAGTGCGCAACACCTGAAACGGGCTTCCCGTCGGCTCTTCACCACAACGACAAGGGCCCTCATTCAGATCTTTCCCGCAACGAGCACACAGTCCGCGGCAGTCCTCGGAACAGAGCGGGTGCATGGGAGAAGCAAGGATCAATTGCTCGCGCAGCATCGGCCCCAGCTCCAGATGATCACCCGTAAAGTAGTAAAGATCGTCGTTCTGTTCTTCTGCTTCACCTTCTGGAGGCCCTGCCGACTTCCTCTTCCGCGGATCGTCTCGCTTTGCGACAGCACTCGTCGCTTTGACCTCACGCTCATAGACCACACGTAACGAAAACGCCAGTGGGTCGTCAAAATCTTTGAGACATCGCACACATTGACGGACGGCTGTTCCTTCCACGACTCCGGTCACATAGATGGTACGTTCAATGGCCCGAAGATCCAGCCCGACTGCCATGGTTCCGCTGATGGACACATCCGTATCCGTCAGTCCCAACTCTTCTCCCGTCAGGTCCCCCGACAATGAGATACCCACTGCCGTGATGTCCGCGATTTTCGGTGTCAATACGTCCATGGTCATCCTCGGCAACGTGCCGCTGCCCCACCCCGGCGCATCGAAATCGACGATCACGTTCGCTATCGCTCCTCGGCAAAGCTGATGATGGCGATATGCCGAGCCCGCTTGACGGCCACCGTCAGTTCACGCTGATGACGCATGCAATTCCCGGAAATGCGGCGCGGAACGATCCTTCCTCGCTCCGTCAAAAAATTCCTGAGGAGCCCGGCGTCTTTAAAGTCGATCGGCACTTTATCCAGACAAAATCGGCAGGGACGTCTCCGTTGAAATAACCGTCCTCCGCCTGCGCCACGTTCACTTTCGCTTCGATCCATCACTGCCTCCTCATGCTCCTGTCATTAACCTTCTTCACTCATCTCATAACCGGGCTCATCGTGCATCGGAGGTTCCGCACTCGTTCCACCGTCCTGGCGCTTGGGCATGAACGTCACGGTCTGCGCGACCACTTCATGCTTGCTGCGTTTTTGGCCATCTTCCGTTTCCCATCGGCGCTGCTGCAACCGACCTTCGATGATCGCCCCGTTGCCTTTGCTGAGATACTGCCCGCAATGCTCCGCCTGTCTGCCGAACACCACGATATCGACGAAGCAGACTTCTTCTTTCAAGTCTTCACCCTGTTTAAACCGACGGCTCACCGCCAAGCCGAAACTCGCCACCGGTGTCCCGTTCGGCGTATACCGGAGCTCAGGATTGCGGGTAAGGTTCCCCATCAATATGACTTTATTAAATCCGGCCACCGTCCGACTCCTGTGTCGAGGCTTCCACCGGACGCCGCTCCGCCAAGGGCTTCTCGTGGTGGACCGTCAAAAACTTGATGATATTGTCTTCCAATCGATAGGCCCGTTCGAGCTCACCGACCGTGTTGTTGGGGGCCTTAAAGTAGAAATAGGCGTAGGTACCCTTCCGCTCGCGACGCACTTCGTAGGCAAGTTTTTTCTTTCCTAAATTTTCAGCTTTGATGAATTGGGCGCCGGTCTTATCGGCGACGTTTTTCATCTTGTCGATGAGCACCTTGGTCTCCTCATCGGAGACGGACGGACGAATGATAAACAGAGACTCGTAGAGCTCCATGCAGTAATCCTCCTGGACAAAGGCCCCCGAACCAGTCGGGAGCGAGGTGTAGGGCGCCTATTCGGCGCAAGAACGGTGGACCGTAGCACAGGATTTCTCACACTGTCAATGAATCACCGCCCACACTATTCTTTTCTTCTCCGGCTAAGCGAAACTGCGCACCAGGATTTTGCTTCGCGCCAGGACGCGCCAGGTTCGTCACGATCGCAAACAGTCACTCGTCCTGCCTGATCCCACTTGACGGGCAGGAGGGATGAGGATGTACGTTGGGCCATGAGAAGATGGCCGCTGATCATATCAGTCCTTCTGCTCCTGTCGCCTTCCGTCGCCCCGGCCCAATCCCCGGTTCGTCTCCCAAGCCTTTCCGGCGGGGACAATGCGCCCGGCAAGCCCGCCACCCCCGATCCGCCATCGCCCGAGGAGCAGATCAGACAACTGCGTGAACGATTGACCGCGGCCGAAACGGACCTCAATTCGATCACCACATCCGGCGCATTGGAGGCCGGTGCTCCATCAGGCACTCCCGAGAACGAATTGCTGGAGCGCCGTTCCTTCCTCTACCAGTTAGCCCGTGCTTACGAGCAGCAGCTTGAAGATACCCAAAAGCTACAGCAGGCGCACACGCGCCGCGAACAAGTGGAACGAGAGAACCGCGAGTGGACGGACTTTCCAGATCCGCCCCCATACTCCGTCCTCATCGTCGATTCCCTGCGGGACCGAACGCGATCTCTAAAACGGACGGTCGAGCTGCTTGAGTCCAAGCTGGCCGCCACGATTCGTGCAGCTGAGCGTAGCGAGGAAGCGCTCAAGACCGCCGAGCAACGATTGCGGCTGGCTGCCGAGCAACTCGAAATGGTCAAGGATCAGACCCAAACGACTCGGCTCACCTGGCTCCGCGACTTGGCTCACCTGCGTAGCCGCGCCATGGCCGCCTCAGCCGCCATGCTGACTCAGTCGGTAAAGGCTCGTCAGGAGGAACTGGCAGAGGCGACGGCTAGACTGGCCTTCGCGCAGCGGCAGCTTGCTCGGGCTGAGCCGGAGCAACGGTTTAATACACAGGACTTGGATAAGGTGCGGGGGCGACTCGGGACGGAACGGACGAGGTTGGAGGCAGAGCTTGATCTGGCGCTGAGAGACCAGCGCGCCAGCCATCGCGCCCACGACCAAGCGATCACAAGGCTCAATGGGGCCAAGGCGACCACAACCTCGGGCGGCAAGGAATTCACGAAAACCGCTGCCGCCCGCTCCTTGCTGGTCGACCGTGCCGAGTTGGAGCGCGTGCAATCGGAAAACGCCGATATCCGCGTCGAGATGCTGCGGCATATGTTGGATACTGTGGAGATGGAACGTCGGATCTGGGAGAGCCGATTTACGGTCGTGAGCGAGGGCGACGTGGCCAAAGCCCGCGAGGCCTTTCACCGTTTAACGCCGCTCCTCCAAGAGGCCAGGACCTGGAGGGACTATATCGGGCAGCAGATCGACATGACTTCGGGACAGGAAGGCGAGTTGGAAACGCGGCTGAAACATGCCACGGCACCGGCGGAGGTCGCCCGGCTACGTCCCCTCGTAGACCGCTACCGAGAGCGGGGGCGATACTATCATCGCGGGCTGGAACGCTCACAACAGTTCCATCGCCTGCTCGAATTGCTCCAAGCTCGTTTCGAACAACATGAGGAAGCGCTTCCCCTCTCGGCCCGCCTGCAGGCATCACTCACCGGTGCTTCACGCACACTGACCGATATCTGGGAATTCGAGCTCTTTGCGGTCGAAGACACGATCGAGGTCGACGGTCAATCCATCAGCGGCCGACGGAGCGTGACGATCGGGAAAATGTTTCGGGCCATCCTGTTGTTGATGCTGGGATACTGGGCGTCCGTGGCCATGGCCAAGTTTGTGCAAGGCCTTGCCGTTCGGCGGCTGCGGATGGAAGAACCCCTGGCCGCCATCCTCCGCAAGTGGACGTTCGCCATCCTGTTCGCCGTCGTGCTGATCGTCAGCTTGGTCTGGGCCAAAATTCCGTTGACGGTGTTTGCCTTCCTGGGCGGAGCGCTCGCGATCGGCATCGGCTTCGGCACGCAGAATCTGCTCAAAAACTTCATCAGTGGTCTGCTGGTCCTCATTGAGCGACCGCTTCGCGTAGGCGACCTGATCGAGATCGACGGGGTCGTGGGGGAAGTCCGGAGCATCGGGTTCCGCTCATCGACGATCCGTGACGGCAACGGCATGGAGATGCACATACCCAACAGCAACCTCTTGGAGCGGAATCTGAGCAACTGGACCTACTCCAATCGAACAAGACGGTTTTCCCTGAAGGTCGGAGTCGCCTATGGATCGCCGGTCAAGCGGGTCCGCGACCTGTTGAGCGAGGCGGCCGTCCAGCACGGACTGGTGTTGAAGGATCCGGAACCGCTGGTCCTGCTCGAAGACTTCGGAGACAATGCGCTCATCTTCACGTTGTACTACTGGGTGGCATTCGCTCCCGGAGTCAACCCGGCGCTGGTCGGCAGCGATCTGCGGTTCATGATCGAGAAAAGCCTGGGCGACGAGCGAATCTCCCTTTCGTATCCCCAGCGAGATGTCCATCTGGATACCGCCAGGCCGATTGAAATTCACGTGACGAATCGACCACACCAGCCGGTCCATACAGAGGAAGGACGCGAACGGGGCGAGGTTCGTGATCATCCGACCACCTGATGCCGTGCGATCACATGAGGGCATCGGAACCTAAGCGCCTGTCGTTTCGTAGTGATCGTCGAATGCCCGGAGGTCGCCCACCTATGGACCGCGGGCTCACATCGCCGAAGTCCCACTCATAGGCCGGGATCTGACCGTCGGGATGAGATAGACCCGCGCAACATTATTCCATCTGTCGTTTGGTGAAGTCGGGACCCACGATCGAAATCTCGGCTCTCCTACGTACTTGACGGGGATCCATTTTACTGTAACCATTGGTTACTTACTTGGCTTGTCATGGATCGCCATATTGTCTGTTTACAGATTCCTACTTTTCCAATCGTGTTGGCCCGTGCCGCCGATAGCTCGCTGCGGAACAGACCGGTGGCCGTAGCACCGACACATACGCCGCGCGCATTGATCCGAGAGATTTCTACGGAAGCGTTTCACGAGGGCCTACAGCGGGGGATGCCGGTGGATCTGGCGCAGCTGATCTGTCCCGGCCTGCGGATGATCCCTCCGGACCCATCATTGGCTCAAGCCGCCCATCGTGAGCTGCAACACCATATCTCGTCCTTTGCACCGGCTTGGGAATCGATCAGACCCGGCTCGCTCTTCCTGGACCTCACCGGCACAACCAGACTCCTCGGCCCTCCCATCGACACAGCAACCCGCATCGGTCGAGAGCTGGCACATCAACAGGGATGGCCGAGTACGATCGGATTGGCGGGAAACAAGCTGGTCTCGCAATTGGCCGCGACCACACTCACGAAACCACCGCAAGTGTTGTCGATCCACTCTGGTTGTGAACAACCGTTCCTGGCTCCGTTGCCGACCATGTTGCTTCCCGGTCTTCACCGCACCCACACCTCACGAGTCATACAACGGCTAGAGGATTTAAACCTCTTTACACTCGGCGCAATTGCCTCTGTCTCGTTGGCGCATCTACAGGTCGCCCTCGGCTCTCCTGCCAACCGGTTGCACGACTGGGCCATGGGGATCGATCCTTCTCCGGTACACCCACCAATCACACAACCAGTGATCGAGCGCTTCCTTCATCTCGATCCAGATGAAGTGGATGATCGGCTCCTGCTTGGGCGACTCTACCGATTATCGGAGCAGCTTTGCGCCACGCTGCGGCAACAGCAGCGGATGTGCCGCTATGTCTCATTGACAATTCGGCACGGCGATCATGTCGAGCAAACAGCACAACATATGCTGCCTCATGGCACCTATTGGGAAGCCGATCTCCAACCTGTGCTGACAGGCCTATTCTACCGATGTTTCCGTCGACGAGTACGTCTCACACGGCTGATGCTTCAGGTCAGTCGGCTGGAACCACCCGTCCGGCAACTTTCGCTCTTCGATGAGTCGGAATCCATAGTTCCGCCCCGCTCTCACCACCTCTCGTTGGCACTGGATCAAATTCGTGCAAAATTCGGC
Source organism: Nitrospira sp. LK70 (assembly GCA_011090425.1). Taxonomy (GTDB): domain Bacteria; phylum Nitrospirota; class Nitrospiria; order Nitrospirales; family Nitrospiraceae; genus Nitrospira_D. The sequence goes on from PHGD01000077.1 coordinate 10,910, forward strand.
GAACGGGCTCTGTCCTGGGGAAGGACGTTACGATGACGGCTGTCCAATTCGTCCATCTCCATGTCCATTCGGATTATTCGCCGATGCGCGGCGTGTCGTCGCTCGAAGAACTCTGTCTCTCGGCACGGCGACAAGGATCACCGGCCATGGCCTTGACCGATACGAACGGATTGTACGGAGCAATCCGTTTTGTCGAGCAAGCGAAGCAGCTGGGGCTTCGGCCGATTCTCGGCGCTGAACTGACCATCGATGATCATCGAGCGGTTTTGCTGGCCAAAACACCTGACGGCTACGCCAACCTCTGTCGCGTGCTGTCGGAAAGACATTGCAATCCTTCGTTCGACATTCTCTCATCGATCTCACACTATCGCGATGGTCTGATCATCTTCACGGATGATGCAGCGGCGCTCATGGCATGGGCCGAAGACTCGCGACAAGACCTCTATGTCGAGTTGACACCAGGGCCGGCTATGCATGATGCCCTTCTCTTCAGCCGCCGTACCGGTTTGCCGCCTGTCGCCACCAATCGCGTGTACTTCTCTCATGCGAATGACTTTGCCGCGCATCGTCTGTTACGTGCCATCGCCCTTAACACGACTCTGTCACGGCTGCCGGAAGAAGCTTGTTGCACGCCTAGCCAATGGCTGAAGCCGCCCACGTTCATGGCATCCCAGTTTTCTCACGTTCCAGATGCGTTGGAGAACAGCGTCCGCATTGCCGAGGTCTGTCACAGCGACTGGCGTTTTGGCGAGACGATCTTTCCTGCCTTTCGTCGGCTGACCGATGAAGACGCATTTCTGACGCTCAAAGACAAAACCTACGCCGGTGCACAGGATCGATATGGTGTCATCACACAAGAGATTCGTGACCGGATTGAAAAAGAGTTGGCGATCATCCGAGGAAAACGCTTCGCTCACTATTTTCTCGTCGTGGAGGAGATTGTGACGGCGTCAAAACGGACCACCTGTGGACGCGGTTCGGTCGCAGCGTCAATCGTTTCGTACTGCCTTCACATCACTCATGTCGATCCGCTCAAGCATCACCTTTTCTTCGAACGGTTTCTCAATCCAGGCCGGGAAGATCCACCGGACATCGACATCGATTTTGCATGGGACGAGCGCGACAACGTTTTGCAATGGGTGTTCGAGCAGTACGGCGAGCGTCAGGCAGCGATGGTGGCCAATCAGAACAGTCTCGGCTTCCGAGCAGCCATTCGCGAAGTCGCAAAGGTGTACGGCATGACGGCTGAAGAAATCGGCAGAATATCTTCACAGGTTGTACGTCAAAAAGATCTCCTCGACTTTTCCACTCCACCGACCAACGAGCAATGGCTCCATCGGCTGTTTAAAACCCTCCAGTTGAAGGCACCCTGGCCTGAGATTCTTGCCCTGGCACTGAAGACACAGAACCACTTCCGTCATCTTTCCATGCATTGTGGTGGAGTCGTCATCGTACCGGACGAAATCAGACGTTACGTGCCGGTGGAATACACAGCCAAACGCTTGCCGGTCATCCAGTGGGAAAAGGACCAGACGGAGGATGCGGGGCTCGTGAAGATCGATATCTTGGGCAACCGGTCCCTCGCTGTGATCCGAGATGCTCTCGCGGCCATCGCTAAACATGCGGGCCGGACGATCGATTATGAAACCTGGGACCCGTTGAACGATACCGCCACCCAGGACGCGATCCGACGCGGGGACACGATCGGCTGCTTCTACATCGAATCGCCCGCCACACGCCTTTTATTGAGAAAACTATGGACCGGCATGCCGCCGCACCGCCGCGCGATTGCCGATGTCTTTGAGTATCTCGTCATGGTCTCATCTTTGGTCCGACCTGCGACTATTCCCTTCGTGGAGGAGTTTATCCACCGAGCGCAGGAAGAGTCCTGCGCCTTCTGGCATCCCAAACTGAAGGGGGTTCTGGACGAAACACATGGCATCATGGTCTATCAAGAAGATGTCTCAAAAGTAGCGATGGCGCTGGCGGATTTTTCCGTTGAAGATGCGGATCAGCTTCGGAAGATCATCAGCAAGAAACACAAACAACGACAACTGCGAGACTACTACCAGCAGTTTTGCCGGGGTGCCGAAAAAAATGACGCACCAGCGGAAACAATCGACAAACTCTGGAAGATGATCATGAGTTTTGCCGGCTACAGTTTTTGCAAACCCCATTCAGCTAGCTACGCGCAGGTGTCATTCAAGTCCGCCTATCTCCGAACCCACTATCCGGCGGAATTCAGCGCCGCTGTCATCAGCAACCAAGGAGGGTTTTACTCCACGTTCGCATACCTCTCGGAGGCTCGACGCATGGGACTGGCCATCCTCCTGCCGGATATCAACGAGAGCGATTGGGCCTATCGCGGTGAAGGTGAGCGATTGCGGATGGGCTTGATGCAGGTCAAGACCATCCCCAAAGAAGTCGGTCAAAGAATTATCGAAGAACGTACAGAGAATGGACCCTATCGGTCATTTCAGGATTTTCTGAGACGTGTGCAGCCGGAGCCGTCCCATGCCAGAGCATTGGTCCGCTCCGGATGTTGCGATTCCATCGCCGGCGAGCTGACCAGGCCGGCCTTGATGTGGCGGCTGTACGCGGGAAGCGAGTTCACTTCAAGCCCCCTACCGGTGCCGGACGATTATTCCGCTGCACAGAAGCAAGCCCATGAGATCGAGTCCTTCGGTTTTCTTGCCAGCCGCCATCCTCTGACCCTTTACCGCAAACAGATCGAACGGCTGCGGCCGGTGCTTGCCTCACAGATGCATCGCTTCGTCGGTCAGCGCATCACCATGGTCGGTATGTTGATCACAGAGAAATCGGCCGAGACGAAGCACGGCCAGGCCATGGAATTTATCACCCTCGAAGATATCACAGCCCTCTACGATGCCACGCTGTTTCCCGACGTCTATCGCCGCTGCTGTCATCTGCTTTCACCAAACCAGCCGTACCTGGTTCGGGGGTTGGTGGAAGAAAGCTTCGGCGTCGTCACACTGACTGTGCTGGATCTCCAACTCCTAGAGCCGACAACGGGCGACGTTCCTGACCGACTGACCCGACATGAATATGCTGACGGTTTCGTCCCTCATGAGTTATAGGAAACCCTTCTATAACTCATGCAATCGGTCTATTATGAGCTATACGAGAGGAGTCTATCGCTCATGACATGGAATTGGCAGCAAGACGAGTGGCCGAACTTCAGCTATGACAGGGAAGCTCTTGCTCCGAACGAGACCCAATTTATCCATGAAGCAGGAATGGTTCATGGCGCCATCAAACATCTCACGGAGGGAGATCAGTCACAGCTCACAATTGATCTCATCAGCAACGAGGCCGTCACCACTTCGGAGATCGAGGGGGAAATACTCAACCGCGAATCCGTGCAATCGTCCATTCGCCGAAATTTCGGGCTGGATACGGATAACAGGAAAATCCCTCTCGCTGAACAAGGCATTGCCGCCCTGATGTCCGATCTCTATCAGCACGCCGGTACCACGCTTTCTGAAGAACAGTTGTTCGGCTGGCATACGATGCTGATGCGTGGCCGAAACGACCTGACCCCGATTGGGGCGTACCGGACCACACAGAGTCCGATGCAGGTGGTGTCGGGCCCCATCGCAACTCCAAAGGTTCATTTCGAGGCGCCGCCATCGCACCGAATCCAGACGGAGATGAACCGATTTCTCGCGTGGTTCAACCACACGGCACCGGTGGGCCAGCAGTCGCTCCCGGCACTGATGCGGGCAGGCATCGCACACCTCTATTTTGAATCGATCCATCCCTTTGAAGACGGCAATGGGCGGATTGGGCGGGCGCTGTCGGAGAAGGCCCTGTCTCAGAACGTAGGCAGACCGACGCTCATCGCACTGTCTCAGACGATCTGCCGGAGCCGGAAGGCCTACTACGCAGCACTTGAGGACAACAATAAGGATTTGGACATCACAGACTGGCTCAGCTATTTCACACGAACCGTTCTGGAAGCGCAGCAGTACACCCAACACCTTATCGATTATCTTATTGCCAAAACCAGACTATATGATCGGCTACGTGGGAAGCTTAATGAACGGCAGGACAAAGTACTGACACGCATGTTTCGGGAGGGACTGGACGGGTTCAAAGGTGGTCTCAGCGCAGAAAACTATCTCAAAATCACCCACACGTCCAGAGCCACCGCCACCAGAGATCTCCAGAGCCTCGTCGAACTTGGCGCGCTCCGAAAGGCAGGCGAACTCAAACACACCCGGTATTGGCTGAGCATTCTCAAAGTGCCGGACGGACAATCGTAATCGTTGTCCACGAGAGTGATGCCTGGCATGAGTACCATGGAATTCGAGATCTTGACGTAATTCTTGATTTATCAGCACTCAGAACATATGGTGCGATTGCTTTCATTGGAGACCTGACATACAATTTCTGCCATTAAGGAGCTCTCGAATGAGCACCAAAGAAGCGGTTCTCGACCTCGTGAGGAAGCTGCCTGACGATTGCTCGCTTGACGATATCCAGCACCATCTCTATGTCATGCAAACGATCGAGCGCGGCAGAGCGGAAGTCGCACAAGAAAAAACCCTCAGTCACGAACAGGTTAGGCAAGAGTTACGGGCAAGGTGGCTGAAGAACGGCGTGACGTAATCTGGACAACCAGCGCTCGGAACTAACTCGACAACCTCGTCACCTACATCGCCAAGGATGCTCCCCTCTCTGCATTGGCTTTTCTTGAAGAAGTCTTGAATACCGATGACCCGCTCGCCACACCCTCAGAGCGTGGGCGCATTGTTCCTGAATACCACAACCCGCTTGTACGTGAGCTCTTCATCAAACACTACCGCCTGCTCTACGAGATTCAAGGTCGCGCCGTGTATGTAGTTGGATCCATTCACGGAACCAGAGGCTTCAAGCCACACAAGACCAATTGAACAATACAAGGTCCGACCCTCTTTTTATTCCGCTGAGGACCTGTGACAGGTTTCCGCTCTGTAGCTATAGAGCTTTCTCCTCTCCCAAGCTTTCCTGGCGCGTCAAGATCCGATCCCCGATTTTCATCTTTCGTTCGCTCCGAATACTGTAGAACACCTGCAGCAACAGCGCCCGCAGAAGTTTCTCCGGGGTAATCGACGACCGACCGGTATGGGCATACCGCTACGCCAACTGCGATGACAAGGCGGGCAAAGCGGTGTCCACGAACTGTCGGATGGGACGCAACGGGCGAATGGCTGGAATGCGCGTCTCGGAGGATAGATAGTTAACCAGACCGACCTGCTGGGTGTCGCACCCACGCATAGAGAATCTCCTGGCGTCAATGGTTGAGCATTCCTCCGCTCTACCGAAGCCGACAAGACAACCCAAGAGTTTTTCCGCAGCCTGCTAGACGACCGCCGGGTTCACTTCTCCGGACTCGTCCCACCCGCCTCGTAGGCTTGAAGCGGTCTGAAATGTTTCTGCATTTCCTCGACGAGCCGGAGGCGGTCCTTGAGCGTCGCCTCCTCCAGTTCATAATTTTCCATCAACGTCTCCGTGAGCGACCGCACTTCCGTCCCCAGTGCGGTGACCCGGGAAGGGACGTCCTTGATCCTACCGCTTAAGTCGGAAAATGACTGTTGGGCGGTCTGGAGCTGTTTAGTGGTCTCCCCTGTCATCATCTCAATCCTGCGGAACCGTTCTTGGTCCCTTATGTCGGAACCCTCCATCTCCTTCTTCGTGTTGATGGCGACGGTGCTGAGCTCACGCAAAATTTGCGTATTCGTCACTTCCTGCTGTTTCAACAATTCCAGCGCCGATTCGAAGGCGCCGACCTGGGCACGAAGGTTTTCCAACTCGGTTTTGGAGGATTTGACCTGCTCGCGCAGGCTGCCGGTCTCCGCTCTTATGATTGTAGTCTGGATGTCCAGTTTCTTGGTCAGGTTCAGATTCATCATCTCCAAATCTTCGTACGTGGCACAGCCTGTCACCAGCCACGCCAGCACAACGCCCGTCCCCACTTGAAGGAAAACACTCCGAGAGAGCTGTGTCATAACCCACCTCCCCTGGTGAAGACATATGAATTATTCTACTCACCGTTTGAGCGGAGGTGCCAACGAGTAGAACCCCTGGAGACAATTGGCACAACCCAGCGGCCTCAGCCGATCGAGTGTGGATTTGAGTTACCATAAGGAAGCCTTGCGACCCACAGGGGGCGGGAAGTTGGGGTCGGATCATGAACCGTGCACGAGGCAGGAACACTGATTCGATCTTGCCACTCACCCTGCAGGCACCTATTCTGCTCTGCAGTCACTACTCTTCTCATTGCGCCTCGCCGCGATTTTCCCGGGGAACATCTGGGTGATCAGCAAGAACGAAAGAGGCTGTAGGTCAGCCTGAGCTATCTGGAATCGGTTGTGTGACGTGACGCGCCCATGACGGCCGCTACATAGCCAGCTATCAGGAAATAGTCGACGTGATGTTGATTGAGAGAACGTGGAAGAGCTTTGAGATCGTCGAGCGTGGCGGATCGGCTGTATTCCTCCATCACGCTCGTTCGGCGGCTAATCGTCTCATGTCCTGCACCAAGCAGTCTTCCTGTTGTTGATTTGCGTCCTTGTGCGACCGAAAACGGTACACTCCTTTGGGAATAACCGTACTTTTTGCCAAATGTGCGATCGTCTCACTAAAGCGCGCCCCTTCTGCTAGCAAAGTTCCATCGGCCTGCCCGGCAATCGGTCGCTCGCGGCTGTGCCCAACCGTGATCATGTTCTCTACTCTACCTGAGGTGGTAAAACGGGGAAGCCGTACGTCGCCGATAGTACCTGCGATGAGCAGCCGTTGCCGATATTGACACGAACCGCCCGTGGACATTTTTCGGACGCCCCACCCATGGTTGTATCGGCGTTGAGGAGGCTTGCTTCTCGTGAGACCCCTGTCATATGGGTGGAATGGCTGGCGAGAGGCGAGAGCCCGTTCTGCCCAAACATCCCGCTAGATTCCCCTCATCATCTTGCCTCTCTTCGCCTCTGCCCTTCAGGATGGCGTTTGCGACCGGCTGACTATCTATCCATTAACCCACACCATTCATGAGCACTTCTGCGGCAAGTATAGAATGGCTGCTGTTCCAGCCGACAGCCCGACGAGTCAGGTTGGTACGAGCCTTCTTCCGACCTCTCACTCCCGGTCGCCCGTAGCTTTGTGGAGAGGATCCTTCCCTCCATGAGCCATCTCCAAACTGGAACGGACCGGCAGCGTCTCGGAGGCGTTTGGTCCGAATATCCTTTCCTGGATGTTCAACTCTTCTTGATAGAGCGGGATCGCAAGATCTCGGCGGTGATGCGTTTCATACAGCCGGGCCATCGCGTCGAGCGAATCCGCCACCAACGGATGGTTGTGGCCGAAGACCTTTTCTCGGATCGCCTTCGAACGGAGAAACAAGGGCATCGCGAGTGATACGTTGTCGGAATATAAACTGACCGCCAAGTGATGGAGACTGTCCGCGATGGCAGGATGGTCCGGTCTCAACGTCCGCTCTCGAATCACCCATGCGCGGTAGAACAATGGCCCGGCTAATGCATGGCTTTGCTGCTGTTCGAATAATGCGCTTGCGACCAGATCCAGCGTATCGGCCACATGAAGATCCTCGGATCCGTGCGTGAGCGTGTAGATTGTCAGTGCCCGGAGAAAGACCGTCTCCGCGCCGGCGAAGTTGTTTTGTTTGAACCGGGCGGCGCCCAATTTATTGAGGAGAGCCGCCAGGTCTTGGTTGGCTTCCTTGTCGCTGGTTCGATCCAATAGCCCGACAGCCATCGCGTATGTTTTTTCAGCCTCAGGCCAGTTTCCGACGGATCTCGCATGGTCCCCCCGTGCTTCGTACCCTGCCCAGCCAATTTCATCCCCGCCGGGTAACAATCCGACGCAAACCATAGTCAACGGCAAGAGCAAGGTGCGGTTGCGATCAAATCCTAGCGGCCCCAATCGGTCTTCTATTCGGTCATCGATCGAAAAGCACGCATCCCTTCCTCCGGGAGCCATCGGGCTGTACGCGATGAGCTTGTCGTTCTTCGCATCAGCTGCCCACACACTATCGATCGTTGGAGGAGAAACCACCGGATGGTTTTCTTGGCGGGGCGCGTCGGCGAAAGCCATCGATGGCTTGAAACACCAGTTTAGTCCGGCGCCAAGCGCCATGAAGCAGAAGAAAGAAGTCGTCCACAATCGAGCGATGGTCAATGCATCTGCCATTCTCAACCAAGACGGAGAAGATCACATAGACGTTACTTTAGAGAAGTAAGTACAGTTGCACTTATCGTATTGCAAGCCGGGCGACGATGATACTGGGGAATTCCCCGGTATTGTCTGGATAGATGAGTGAGTGGTGAGTGGTGGAGAGTTAGCCGAAAGAATTGTGCGGGTGGCTAAACGTTGAACCTAAAGTACACGATGTCTGCTTCTTTGATGACGTAGTCCTTGCCTTCCAGTCGGAACAATCCCTTCTCCTTCACCTTCGCTTCCGATCCGCAAGTCAGCAGATCGTCGTAGTGATAGACTTCGGCGCGGATGAAGCCCCGTTCCATGTCGGAGTGAATCTTGCCAGCCGCTTGCGGTGCCTTAGTGCCCTTCGGAATCGGCCAGGCACGAGATTCAATCTCGCCGGCGGTGAAGAAAGTAATCAGGTCAAGCAGGGTATAGGCCTCGCTCGTCAATCGGACAAGCCCCGATTCGGTCAGCCCCATTTCGCTCAGGAAGTCCGCCCGTTCGCTCTCAGGCAATGACGACAGTTCGGCTTCCAGCTGTCCGCAGATGGTGACGACCCGGGCCCCACGCTTCGCAGCAAACCCGCGCACCATCTGCACCATGGTGTCGTCCGCGTTTTTACCTTCGGACACGTTTGCGACAAACAAAACCGGCTTCGCCGCTAGTAGTTGACATTCATTGAGGATAACCCGTTCTTCCAGGGTGTATTCCCGGTTTCCCAACCATTCGCCTTTGTCGAGCAATCCGATGAGCTTGGCGAGAAACTCCACTTCAAACGCAGCTTTCTTGTCACCGGCCCGGACTTTTTTTTCCGTCTTCTGTTTCCGACGATCAAGCGTCTCCAGATCGGACAACATGAGTTCGGTTTCGATCACGCCGATGTCACGGAGCGGATCGATCCCGCCGCTAACGTGAACAACATCGGTACCCTGAAAACAACGGACCACGTGAAGGAGAGCATCTACTTCTCTGATGTGGCCAAGAAATTGATTGCCGAGCCCTTCCCCTTTGCTGGCCCCTTCGACGAGCCCGGCGATGTCTCGCACTTCCAGCGTGCTATAGGTGGTTTTTTTCGAGGTAAAGATTTCCGTCAATTTGATGAGGCGGGGATCCGGCACCAGGGCGATGCCTGTGTTCGGGTCAACGGTTGCGAACGGATAGTTAGCCGCCAGAGCACCGCCACCAGTCAGCGCATTGAAGACTGTCGTCTTGCCGACGTTCGGGAGGCCGATCATGCCACAACAGAGACCCATTAGTTCTTGTCCTCTCCTTGGCTAGCAACCCTCTCTCTAGCGTTAAATTGATTCATGGCCACTTCAGATCCACGATGAATCACACATTCCAGGGCATCCACTGCCCGCTCCAGGCATGGCTCAAGGACAGCCATCTCATCCTTCGTCACCCCTTCTAAGACATAGTCGGCGGAATCTTGGCCCGGAGCAGGGCGGCCGATCCCAATCTTCAATCTCATGAATTGCTGGGTCCCGAGCGTTTCGATGACGGACTTGATCCCGTTGTGTCCCCCATGCCCGCCGGCTAACTTAATTCTCAGCCGGCCCGGCTCTAAGTCCAGATCATCGTGCACGACGATGAGTTCGTTGACGGTGAGATCAAATTCTCGTAGGAGACCTTTCAACGGAGGGCCTGAGATATTCATCCAGCCGAGCAGGCCAGCCAGCTCAACTAATTCTCCTCCGAGTCTCCCTGAACCTCGTCGAGCGGTGTCCCGTGATGAGAGTTGGATCGACCACCGAGCGGCAGCTCGCTCGATAACCCACATGCCGACATTGTGGCGGGTCTGGGCATAGGCTTTCCCAGGATTGCCCAGTCCAACGAGCAGATGCAACGTTACTTCTTCTTTTCAGCTTCTTTCTTTTCAGCTTTAGGA
>PHGD01000181.1 GCA_011090425.1 Nitrospira sp. LK70
CTGGAATCGAACGGGTTTTTTACCGGTCGCTTTGAAAACCTGAGCGGAGTAGATTTTGATCAATGGGGAAACATGTACGTCTCAGACATCACAAAAGGCAAGATTTGGCGCATGACCCGAGATCATCGATTCCAAGTCATCGCCGAGTATCTCCCCGCTCCGGCTGATATCGGCATCGACCGTGCGAACAACCTGATATTGGTTCCCTACCATTATGTGGATGCCGCCGAGATGAATGGGCTGGAAACCCCGTCATCGGCCAAGCCTAAGGGCGAGAAGCGCACACTAGCCGATTACGGATTCATCCCGCCGCCTCCCAAGCCCGGGCCGGAAGGAACGAAGAAATGAGCTCGTGCTCTTATTGTCACCATCGAAAGGGCAAACGGCCGTGTCCTGCTCTCGGAGGATTGATCTGCAGTCCTTGCTGTGGAGAGCATCGCCTGTCGCGGATCTCATGTCCCACTGATTGCACATACCTCGACAGCGGGAGCGATTACCAACAAAAAAGACTCGGCGCCCAATTTGCCTCGGTTCGGCGAGACTTCTATCAGGAGCTGGACCAGTTGGGAGGCCACAAGGCCGTGGCGCTGTTCAATCTGATTGAAGTGATCACGTTCGGCTACTTTGAAGGACGAAGGGATGGACAGGATCTCGAGGTTGTCACGGCACTCCAGACGCTACGTCGCACGCTCAGCCCGCTCCACGTCCCTGCCGGCCCTGCACCAGTTTTCGCCGAGCATCTCAAAAATGAGTATGAGTCGTTTCGAAAGCAACATCCCGAACAAATTGCCGGTGCCTCCGACGCTCTGGCCATCTTGGAGCGCGCCGCGCAATTTGTCTCCACATTTTCAGAGAATGGGTTTCAGTCGAGCCGGTTTCTGGGAGGGCTGCTTGGTTATGTACGAACGGAGCATCCGGAAATCGCGGCACATCTCAAGAAGAAACGTGAGGCGGGACACATTCTTGTGCCAGGACAATCTTTCCTACCACCACCCGCCGCTGAAGCACACACTCATGGCCCCGACTGCAGACACCATCACAGTTAGCTCACTTTACGGTACAGCGCAAGACCGATCCTCAAGAGGATTGCCGATCGGTGCAAACCTGACCGTCGTCTAGGCACAGGCCTAATAGGCGGCAAGACCGCCGGCGAGAACGTCGTCCCAAAGTACCAGGGTCTTCTCCAGTGCAAGCGGAACATCTGTCATGGTACGTTAAGCACCAAAAGGGAGAGTGTCGATGTCTCTTCCGGGCTCGCTCAACGTCCCTATTCTCCGGAACATCTTTCATCCATCCGATTTCTCTCCAGCAAGTGAATCCGCGTTCGCTCATGCCTTGAGAGCCGCCCTGATGGCTCAAGCCAACCTGACCATCCTTCATGTCTCCTCCGATCGGTATGCGGAATGGATGGAGTTTCCCGGTGTACGTGCTGCGCTGGAGAGATGGGGCCTGCTGCCTATGAACAGTCGCCGATCCGATGTCGCCAAATTGGGTATCCACGTCAAAAAGGTCCAAGCGGTTCATCCTGATCCCATCGAATCGGTTACATCCTACTTAGCCGGACACGCGGCGGATTTAATCGTGCTCGCGACTGATCAAAACAACGGCGGCCTTCCATGGCTCACCAAGTCCGTGGCGATGCCGGTTGCGTTGGCCTCAGGGCAGATGACCCTCTTCATTCCGAAAGGTGCAGCCGGATTCGTTTCCTCTCACGATGGTTCCGTCTCGTTGACCAACATCTTGATTCCCGTTACCTCCAAGCCGCCTGGTCAGGCGGCACTCCAAGCAGCTGTACGGATGGCCTACCGGCTCAATCGTCCGGTCGGCGTCTTTACAGTTCTCCATGTCGGCGAGGAGGGGGACATGCCCGACCTCCACTACCCCGATATGCCAGGCTGGCAGTGGGATACTGTCATCAAACAAGGAGATGTGGTGGACGTGATCTGCGGGACGGCTGAGGAGATCAAGGCGGATCTCATCGTCATGACGACCGAAGGACGCCATGGTTTTCTTGATGCGCTACGCGGCAGCCATAGCGAGCGGGTGCTTCACAAGACGCCCTGCCCGCTGCTGGCCATTCCAGCAGGTGGATTTCTCGTCTCGGTGCTGGAGGCTGAATCAGAAGGTCGAACTACTATTCCACAATCGTGACCGTCATTTCCACCCGCTCCCTCGGATTATCCCGTTCATCGCGCGGCAGGTTGACGATCTTGTCGGCCACTCCGATTCCCTTCGTCACTTCGCCAAAAACGGTGTATTTGCGATCCAGAAACCGTGAATCCTCCACCACGATGAAAAATTGGGAGCCGGCCGTATCAGGATCGGCTGCTCTGGCCATAGAAACAATGCCACGTTTGTGCGGGATATCGCTGAACTCCGCCTTGATTGTATGGCCGGGGCCACCCTGCCCATAGATGTCCTTTTTAAGCGTGTCCTTTGTATTAGGATCTCCGCCTTGAATCATGAAACCGGGAATGACACGGTGGAAAATTGTTCCATTGTAAAATCCGGACTTTACTAACTTGATAAAATTCTCCACATGCTTTGGCGCGACATCCGGATAGAACTTGATTTCGATATCACCGAATTTCGTCTTGATGATCGCCCTCGATCCTTTCGGTGTTTCAGCCTTGGACGCCTGCTCGCTATCAGCCGCGACAACCGGCGCGTTACCTGAGACTGATAGACTGACCGCTAATACCACTCCCATCAATATTCGCCACTCGGGTTGCTTCAGCATGACCCCCCTCCCATGTCTTTCATGTGACAGTGTCGATTATCTTAGCATGGACTCGCCTTTACCGCTCAGACTGCTCCAGCGCTCGTTGCGCCGCCTCCTGTTCCGCTTCTCTCTTGCTGTATCCTCGGCCGATCCCCAACGCCCTATCGTTCACATGCACTTCCACTTCAAATACCTTTTGGTGATCCGGACCTGTTTCGCATACGATGACATACCGAGGCAACACTTCATACCGTTTTTGGCACCATTCCTGGAAACGCGTCTTATAATCATCTCCTCCTGGTTCTTCTTGTAAGGCATCAATTTGACGTAATTCATGGGTCAGCGCCTCAATGGTGAAGCTTCGACTCGCCTCCAACCCTCCATCAAGATAGACCGCCGCGATGATGGCCTCGAACGCATCAGCCAACAACGAGGCCTTGGCCCGCCCGTTCGAGAGTTCCTCGCCTCGACCAAGTTTCAACCTGGCGCCGAGATCCAGTCGCCTGGCGGCATTCGCTAATGACGCTTCACTCACGAGTTTGGCTTTGAGTTTTGAGAGGGCTCCTTCGCTCAACTCAGGATACCGCTTCGCAAGATAATCGCTCACGACGAGCGCCAACACGGCATCCCCCAAGAACTCAAGCCGCTCGTTATGTTTTCGACCGGGCTCTCGACGCTCATTCACGTAGGATTTGTGGGTCAGAGCCTCCGTCAAGAGGCTCGGATTCGTGAATCGATAGTTCGATATGGCAGGAGAAGAATCGGCCGGCGAAGCCGGCGTCATTGTGGCATACGCGCTAGGCGTCCAGTCTCTTGAAGATCAAACAAGCATTCACTCCGCCAAATCCAAAGGAGTTCGATAACGCTGTTTGAATGGCGGCAGGCCGTGCCTTATTGGGAACATAGTCCAAATCACAGGCCGGATCCGGATGATCCAGATTGATCGTAGGGGGGAGAATCCCGTGAAACAGCGCCAGAAGACTGAAGACAGCTTCAACCCCACCGGCGGCTCCAAGTAGATGCCCGGTCATGGATTTGGTTGAACTGATTGGGATGCGAAACGCCCGTTCGCCGAATACCTTTTTGATCGCTCGAGTTTCAATGGCATCGGCCATCGTCGACGTCCCATGCGCATTGATATACCCGATCTGATCACGATTGATTCCCGCATCGTTGAGGGCCAACTCCATGCAACGAACGGCTCCCTCGCCTTCCTCCGGTGGAGCCGTAATGTGGTACGCATCACTATTCATCCCATACCCGATGATCTCACCATACGGTCTGACCCCACGACGAAGGGCATGTTCCAGCTCCTCGATCACCACGACCCCCGCGCCCTCGCCCAGCACAAATCCATCTCGGTCCTTGTCGAACGGCCGGCTCGCCTTCGTCGGTTCGTGATTTCGGAACGACAATGCCTTGGCCGCTGCGAATCCCGCCACACCCAGCGGAGTGACCGCCGCCTCGGCACCGCCGGCCACCATGACATCGGCCTCACCTCGTTGAATCAGGCGGTACGCATCCCCAATGCAATGATTGCCCGTGGCGCAAGCCGTCACAGCACAGGAGTTAGGGCCTTTGGCTCCGATC
>PHGD01000182.1 GCA_011090425.1 Nitrospira sp. LK70
CTGCTGCCAGAGGGTTTCAGGCGAGGGGAACCCATTCAGTCCGAGCTCGACTTCTCGTTGCTCGCTTCGGCCCGTTCGATCGTGAAAAGCGAAGCCGTCACCGTTCGATGAAAAGACGAAGGGAATATCGAGCGTCTCGGCATACTCCAACGCCTGCTGCATGCCGCCGCCGACGGGATGGCGGTTGTCTTTTGCCTCGATGAGGGCGATGGGAAGGTTCGGCTTGTAGTAGAGGATATAGTCGGCGCGTTTGGCCTTGCCCCGAGTAACCAGCTTGCCCCGCACGATGATACGCCCTTTGGTAAAACCGACCTCCTCGCGAATCTGCGACAGCTCATCCCATCCCGCCCGCTTCACCGCCGGTGTGATGAACTTGGTGCAAATGTCGCGTTCACTCAACGATTGCTTGATGAGGTCCGTCACAAGGAAAATTTCGTCCGATTTGGTTGCTTTCGCCGAAGCTTACCCGTTTCCCTGTTGGAAATCACGCCATTGAAGAGGGGGTGAAACGTCAAACGACAGGCTTGAAAAGGGAGAGGTCGCAGAAGTGCGCGTGGCGCACACAGATTGCCCACTCAGCCAGCGTAGTCGAACGAGAGGTCGCGGGTTTGAATAAGGCGAATATTGTGAAGGGTTCCACTGGAGAGGCGACCCGTGAGACGATCCCAGATGGTCTTGGCGAGCGCTTCTCCCCTCACCGTTTCGGATCCGAGCACTTGACGGAGGTCCTGTCGATCGAAAGTCTTGATGACGGTGTCCTGTACCAGTCGGTCCAAGGCACCGATGTCGGTCACCACGCCCGTCACCGAGTCGATCGTCCCATGAACCGTCACGTAAACGTCCCAGTCCCGCCCCTGATGACTGTCTTGGATGGCATTGAACGAATATCGCTTGGCGACGGCAGCGACATCTGGACCGTCGGCTGCGGTGATCTCGGCATACAGATCTTCATCCTCACAGAGCCGAAGAGCATGCAGTGTGCCGATATCCCGCTGGGAGGCCAATTTCGTCCAGAGCACATGGGCAAAATTCTCCGATGTGGGAATCCGGTCTTTGAAGTAGGGCATGTCGAGGTTCAGGTTCTTGTGGTCAAACTCTTCGAGCACGGCGAGCAACAGCCGTTTGAGGTCGAACAGATTGACGACCATTCCGGTCGTTGGATCGATCTCGCCGGAGACCGTCACCTCCAGCAGATAGTTATGTCCGTGGGCGGGAGGATTGTAGCAGCGCCCGAACACCGCGCGATTCTTCGCCTCATCCCATTCAGTCCTGATATAGCGATGCGCGGCGGCGAACTCGATACGCTTGTTCAACAGAACAGAGGGCATAGTTTTCCAGTGCTGAGTCAAACGCTTAGATCAGCGAGCCACTCTTCCCTCATACTGCCGGGGATAGGCACCGCATGATGATATTCACCATGGTTCACTCGAATCGTCACCGGTCGAGTGAGGTCTGCAATGGCTCCTTTCATCGAAGCAGTCGGTCGAAACCTGACGAAATGGACTGCGCTGATTTTCGTCTCGTGGCTGTGGCCACCTTCAAACTCGCCGAAGGCTTCCTCGCCGCCGGCGACGATCGCTACCTTCCTTCCGTGATCCAGCCCCATGAAGTGATCGAGCCTTTCTTTTATCCTCGCCTCATCGGTGATTTCAATCAACAGGGTTGCGCTCAGCTCGTTCTCCTCCGGCAAGAGCGCGTTGTAGACATCCAGCTCATCCTGAACCTTGGCCGGATCGATGATCCGCTCGACTCTGACCATCTCCTGAATTTGAAACCGGAGAGTGTCCCGATTTTCGAACACGACGGTGATCAAGGGGCCAAGAGAAATCCGTCGCCGTTGCTTCAGTGCGATGATCCTTGCGCGAAAGGCATCCCGCTGTCGTTCATACTCTTCGTAGGGGATGACATCTTGAAGCCCGATCGTCTTCATGAATGTGCACTCTCCTTTCCCAGCAGTGAGACTGGTTCGGCTCATCTCAGTCCTCAGCACCCGTGACTCAGTCCTTCGAGGAAGGCAGTCCGTACGCGTCACGGACAATCTGAATGGGGTGCAGGACGGCTTTTCCTCCTGCATGGGCCGGCGCGCCGGCTTGTTCCAACTGTAAACCGGCCAACGGACAGTCCGACGCGACGAGGTCAGCCGGCGTTTGCTCGATCGTCCGCACGGCCTTGCCGGCGATTTTCATCGACAAGGAAAAGAACTCTGTTTTGGCGGACCAGGCGCCGTCATGCCCCGAACATTGTTCGATCACCTCGACCTGTGCCCCGGCGCATTCCATGAGTTCTTTTGATTTAAACCCTATATTCTGGTCCCTGAGATGACAAGGGATCTGATAGGCGACGCGCCCCGGCTTCTTGGTGAAGTCACTCGTTAATTGGCCGGCTTTTTTCATCGCCATCAGATATTCGCAGACATCGAAGGTCCGCTCGGCCACCTGTCTCGTCTGCTCATCGCGATGAAGCTCCGGATATTCACGCTTCAGCATCAAGCTACAACTGGCGGTCGGGACCACAACATCGTACCCCTTGATGACCCATTGGTACAATGACGAGACGTTGCTACGAATAGCTTGCTGAATGGCCTGGGTATCTCCAATATCGAAACTCGGCATCCCGCAACAACGCTGGTCCGGCACCACCACCTGAACCCCGTTCTTTTCCAGTACCTGTACCGTCGCCTTACCGACGTCGGTCGCCTGAAAATTAACGAGGCAACTGGCAAACAGAGCGACCTTGCGGACGGGTGGATCGGCTGTGGCCCTCTTGGGTCGACGGCCGAACCAGCGGGGAAACGTCTCTCCAGAGAAATGCAGGAGACGACGATCTCGATGAATCCCCATGACTCGTTCTAGGAGGCCGCGCACAAGTCGGTTCTCCAACAACCTGTTGGTGATGGAGGCGGTTGCACTGCCGAGTCTTCCGATCATATCGGTCATGATCAGTAGGCGATCCCGCAATCGAACGCCGTGCTCCGCTGCAAGATGCTTCTTCCAGGCGACCATCAAATGCGGGAAGTCGATTTCGTAGTGATGGGGCGGAGTATAGGGACAATGATTGAAACAGAGCTTACAGTAGTAGCATTCATCGACGATTTGATGATGATCGGCCGGAGTCAGTCCGGCCACATCACCCTCGTACGCATCGATCCGACCCAGCAACGTGTTGAACGACGGACAGAGATTGAAACAGCGCCGGCAGCCGTCACAGACTTCGAAGATCCGGAGTGTTTCCTTCTCCAATTGCTTGGAATCGATCGGTGTGATGAGGTTGAGCCCCTTCATTCGCCTCTCCGAAAACGACCAGCGGCCAGCCTTCGCCGACGGATTCCCGTCACGTCGAAAACTGACCGCTGGCGTCACCTGATTGCAGGCTGTTAGCCCTTTAGACTATCCAATCCCTTCTGGAACCGATTGGCATGGGACCGCTCGGCTTTCGCCAAGGTCTCAAACCATTCGCCCAGCTCGGAGAACCCTTCATCCCGCGCGGTCCTCGCCATCCCGGGATACATTTGGGTATATTCGTATGTTTCACCCTCGATGGCGGATTTGAGATTGGCGTCGGTGTTTCCCATCGGCACGTCCGTCACGGGATCTCCCACCTCTTTCAGAAAATCCAGGTGACCGAAGGCATGGCCCGTTTCAGCTTCCGAGGTGTCCCGGAAAAGCCCACCGACGTCCGGATAGCCCTCAATGTCAGCCCGCCGGGCAAAGTACAGGTACCGGCGGTTGGCCTGTGATTCGCCCGCAAACGCATGTTTTAGATTGTCGTGACTCTTGGTTCCTTTTAAGCTTTTTCCCATCTTAACCTCCTCCTAATTCGCAACCCACCTTGCGAAGGTCTTCACCCATAAAAACCACCATCTAAGATAGCTCAGCCGTCGCCAGAGGTTCAAGGGGCTTCGTGACTTCGGTCGGCGCTTTTCGAGAGAGAGTCATCGAGGATACCAGCCGATTGAACTAGTGTTGGCACGGCCGGCTGTGTGTTAGACTCCCACTGCATGGACGTACGAGGACTCATATCCAGGAGGCCCATGTGAAGGTTTCCATTCGCCACTTTTTCTGCCGAACCGTAGGTGTTATCTCGTTATGCGTCCTGCTTCTGTCTGGTTGTGCACAAGACCCGTATCAGCGGCGAGCGGATATCATGAAGGACCACGTAGAGAACTTTTACACGCACCTCAAGGCCAATAGGGTGGGAGCCGCAGTTCACGAAAACGAACAGATCGAAGCCATGGCCGACCAGATGGCGGACACGGTCAGGAAGCAGGGTCAGTCGCAGGGAACATCGCAGGTCGGGCG